>DASVCT010000086.1:0-9959 GCA_036381475.1 Cyclobacteriaceae bacterium | reverse complement strand
TCGCCATCGACATCGATGATGTTGTAGGCGATTTCTTCGCGGTGGTGGTTGATCATGTCGGCGATGTTGATGTTTTGCGCGGCGAGGACGGTTGTGATTTTTCCTACCATCGCCGGCACATTTCGGTTAGCGATAATGATTCTTGCACCACCGTTCCTGGGCATATCGGCGGGAGGGAAGTTTACCGAATTGCGGATGTTGCCGTTCTCCAGGAAATTCCGAAGCTGATCGACGGCCATGACTGCGCAATTGGTTTCCGATTCGGGCGTAGAAGCTCCGAGGTGCGGTATGGCGATCACCTTGTCATGACCCAGCAGTGATTCCTCCGGAAAGTCAGTGACAAAACATGCTACCTTTCCGGCGTTAAGCGCTTCGAGGAGATCGTTGGTGTTGATTAGCCCTTCGCGAGCAAAATTCAGAAGGCGGACGTTGGGCTTCATGATGGCGAACTTCGATTTGTCGATGAAGCCACGCGTGGAATCCAGGAGCGGAACGTGAATGGTGATATAGTCAGATTCCGCCAGCAGTGCATCCAGGCTGCGGGCCTTCTTCACGTATTTCGAAAGCTGCCATGCAGCATCGATGGATATGTAAGGATCGTAGCCGATGACTCGCATACCCAGCCCCTCGCCGGCGTTGGCGACCAACATGCCAATGGCGCCGAGTCCGATTACGCCCAGGGTTTTACCCTGAATTTCCGGTCCTACAAAACTGGACTTTCCTTTTTCAACCAGTTTGGGAACTTCTGAACCTTTTCCCTTCAGTGATTGTGCCCAGGTGATGCCTTGTGCGATTTTCCGCGAAGACAGAAGCATGCCAGCGATGACGAGTTCCTTTACCGCATTGGCGTTGGCGCCAGGCGTGTTGAAGACGACGATCCCGGTGTCGGTACAGCGCGTGATGGGTATGTTATTTACACCCGCGCCAGCCCGCGCAATGGCTTTCACAGAAGGCGGGAACGTATAATCGTGCAGTGAATGACTCCTTAATAATATAGCATCGGGTGCGTTGAACTCGGATGCAACTTCGTATTGGTCCAGGGGAAACCGAGCAAGACCTTCCGGAGCGATCTTGTCGAACGTTTGAATTTTAAATGACATGGGCTATGCGTTTGCTTTCTCGAATTCTTCCATGAAGTCCACCAGCGCCTGCACGCCTTCGCGGGGCATAGCATTGTACAGGCTGGCCCTCATACCGCCGACGGACCGGTGTCCTTTCAGTGTCTTGAGGCCGCGCTTGGCCGCTTCTGAAATGAATTTCGCATCGAGTTCGTCGTTGCCCGTCACAAAAGGGATGTTCATGATGGAACGGGATCGCTTCTCGACGGTCCCCTTGAACAGCCGCGACTTGTCCAGAAAGTCGTACAGCAGGTTCGCCTTGGCAACGTTTTCCTTGTGCATCGCGGCGACGCCCCCTTTCGCGAGAAGCCATTCAAATACCAATCCCGCCATGTAGATGGCAAAGCAGGGAGGCGTATTGTAAAGTGAATTTTCCTTGGCCTGCGTCTGATAGTTCAGCATCGTCGGCGTAATGTCAAGGGCTTTGCCCAGGAGATCTTCGCGGATGATGACGATCGTGAGTCCGGCCGGTCCCACATTCTTTTGTGCACCGGCGTATATGACTCCGAATCGCGACACGTCGTATTCCTGGCTTAGGATGTTGGACGACATATCGGCCACGAGCGGTTTGGATCCGGTGTCCGGGATCGTCGGATACAGTGTGCCGTAGATCGTATTGTTCGTGGTGATATGGACATAATCCGCATCAGGAGAGATCATGCTTGCGTCCACTTCAGGTATATAACTGAAGTTTTTGTCCTCTGAGCTGGCGATGACATTCACCGTGCCATAGCGTTTCGCTTCCGCAATTGCCTTTTTCGACCAGGCGCCGGTGTTGACATAATCGGCCTTGCGGGCTTGTGAGAACAAGTTCAGCGGCACCATCGCGAATTGCGTCGAGGCACCACCTTGCAGAAAGAGAACCTTGTAGTTGTCTGGAATATTCATCAGGGTGCGCAGGTTCTTGACGGCGTTCTCGTGGATGGACGTATACTCCTTGCCGCGGTGGCTCATCTCCATTACTGACATCCCCGATCCCTGCCAGTCCACAAGTTCTTCCTGCGCCTTCTTCAATACATCAAGGGGCAGCACGGCTGGCCCTGCAGAAAAGTTGTAGCATCTGCTCATAGCATAAGTGTGATTAACCTGGGGGTAATACCATTTGAAATCGCTGTTGCGAGGCAGCGAATATGAAGGTAATTCACGAAAGAGCCAAAAGTTGCACAATGGATTTTAGTGCAGAAACGTGATGGAAAAAGCCAATTTCGTTTCGTGCCGGTCGGACAGCCCGCAGCGCCCTGTTCAATCGTATGCGATCACTTTGGTCACCCCTATCCCCATGATCCGAATCGTGGCGGCCCTGCAGTGGACTATCAGGCGTCTGCCTGGCGTTCAAGGTGACTCATGGTAGCCCATGGCCACCACGGGAACCATTTTAGGACCGTATGGATTATTAGGTTATCTTTGTAGGCTGAGATGACCGGGACAACCTTGGACTGCGTTATGGCAGCATAGCTCCGGACATTTAAATGAAGGAGCCGGCAGTCCGGCCATTTTTGAACCAATTAATATTCACTTTTTAGTCTTTATCATTTGACATTTTCCGATTTTAACTTCGATGAGCACCTGATGGAGGGTCTCGCCTCTATGGGCTATGTTAATCCCACCCCGATTCAGGAACAAGCCATTCCCGCCATTCTGGATGGCCACGACGTCATCGCATGTGCCCAGACGGGCACCGGCAAGACCGCCGCGTATATCCTGCCCATTCTTCAAAAGGTTCTTCATACCGAACATCGGCACCTTACGACACTTGTGTTGGCGCCGACACGGGAACTGGCACAGCAAATTGATCAGCAGATCGAAGGATTCGCCTATTTCATGGGCATCAGTTCGATAGCCGTGTATGGTGGTGGCGACGGCGCGGCGTGGGACAAACAGAAGAAGGCGCTGGAATCCGGTGCAGACATCATCATCGCAACACCCGGACGGCTGATCGCCCTGCTGGCGGCAGGTACGCTGAATCTCCAGCATCTGCGACACCTGGTCCTTGACGAGGCGGACCGCATGCTCGACATGGGATTTTACGCCGACATCATCCGGATCATCAACTACCTGCCGGAACAACGTCAGACCCTTTTGTTTTCCGCGACGATGCCGCCGAAAATACGGACGCTGGCTAACCGGATCCTTCATTCGCCCCGCGAGGTGAACCTGGCCGTGTCCAAACCAGCGGAAGGCATCCAGCAACAGGCATACATTCTCTACGAGGCTCAAAAGATACCCATGATCAAGTGGATCCTCGGGCAGGAAGATCACAGCAGTGTATTGATATTCGCCTCGACTAAGGAGAACGTTAAAAAGCTCACCACCCAGTTGAAAAGCCGCGGGCTTTACGTAAAGGCCTTTCACTCCGACCTCGAGCAGCATGAACGCGATGAGATTCTCCGCGAATTCAAGAGCCGGAAGCTCCCGATTATTGTTGGGACCGATATCCTCTCAAGAGGAATAGATGTCGAGGGCATCAGCCTGGTTATCAATTTCGACGTTCCGCCGGACTCGGAAGATTACGTGCACCGCATCGGTCGTACGGCGCGTGCCGATCGCACTGGAACTGCGGTGACGTTTGTAAATGAAAAAGATCAGCGCCGCTTTGCCGATATCGAACGATTCCTCGGCAAGGAGGTACCCAAGATGCAGATGCCTGCCGATATCGGCGCCGGTCCTGAATACCGGAAGACCGGTACCAACCATAAGCCCTGGAAGCAGAACAGCGGAAAGAAGAGACGTCCAACGTCTTCAAGCGGATCGCGCAAAGGTAAATTCCGCAAATCGCGTCGCTCGACGTGAACGCCACTTTACTTTAACGCGTTCAGGAAAGTGGCTTGATCTTGCCACCGTCTTTGGTATCTTGCACCTGAGGGCCGCCAACGCTTGCCTCGTTGACTTAACCACCTGTGATGAAGGAAGTTGATCATCCCCTGTTTCTGAGGGACATCTGGTATTATGCATTGCACGGGGGTCACCTTCGTGCAGGCAAGCTTGTCAGAAAACAAATCGCCGGCGAATTCATTGTCATGGGACGGGACACGCAAGGCGCACCGTTTGCACTCAAGGACAACTGCCCGCACCGCGGCGTGCCCTTGTCAGAAGGATGGTTCGATGGAACAACGATCACGTGTTGTTACCACGGGTGGCAATTCGATGGGACCGGAACGTGCAGAAAGATCCCGGCACTTGCCGACGAACGTATCGACGTTTCAAAGATCAAAGTATTCCGGTATCCCTGCCGGGAAGTGAACGGAACGGTGTGGGTGTATATCCCTCAAAATAAGTTGAAGCTGGAAGGAGCAGACCGGCATTTTCCCAACCTGCTGCTCGATCCCCATAAGAAGTTCTGGTATGTCGACACCGTAACATTGCCAACGAACATCGACCATGCGGTCATTGGTCTGATCGATCCAGCGCACGTTACATTTGTACATCAGTCGTGGTTCTGGCGATCGGCAAAGAATCTCAAGCTTAAGGAAAAGACCTTCGAGCCATTTGAACTTGGATTCCGCATGGTGCGGCACAAGCCATCGTCGAACTCGAAAGGGTACTCGGTGCTGAAGGGCGGCACGTCTACGGAGATTAGCTTCCAGCTACCCGGCAATCGGATCGAACACATACGGGCTGGCACCCGGCATGAAGTGATATCGATTACCACGCTCACGCCTATCGATGCCTCACATACTGAATTGAATCATATATTCTTCACTACAATCGGACTGGCGCGGGCGTTGTGGCTGCCACTGCGGCGACTCGGGCGAAAGTTTATTGGCCAGGACCTGGGTGTGTTCCGGAAACTCGCCCAGGGCCTGGAAGCCAACCCTACGCTCATGCTGCTGGGCGATCCTGATACCCAGGCCCGCTGGTATTATGAACTCAAAAAGCAGTGGAATATATCCATAGCAGAAGGGGTGCCCTTTGAGAATACACTAAAGGGGCAGACGTTGCGCTGGATTACCTGAGATTCACAGCAACGGGGCGAGGATGCGCGCGAGTCCTTCCAGGAAAATGCGAAACTTGTTCCGGTTGAGCCACTCTTCCTTGTCGAGCATGTAGCTGTGCTGCAAATCCTTCCAGAAGGTGTCTTTCATCTCGGCGTTGATCCTTTCGCTGTATACGATCGCATTGATCTCGAAATTCAATTCGAAACTCCGCAGATCCATGTTGGCAGTACCTATAATGGAAAGTGTGTCATCGACAACCATTGTCTTGGCGTGGACGAGCCCTTTGGTGTAAAGGTGGATCTTTACGCCCGACTCGAGCAGGTCGAGAAAATAGAAGCGCGAAGCGGCGTCGACAAAAGTGGAATCGGAATGCTCCGGAATCAGCACGCGCACCTCCTTGCCGCTGAAGGCAGCCTGCTTGATGGCGTTCATCATCGTCTCGTTGGGAATAAAGTAAGGCGTGGTGATATAGACGCATTTCTTTGCCAACATGATGGCGGTGAAATAGGAGAGCATGATGCTGGACCGGGGATAATCAGGGCCACCTGTTACGATCTGGACCAGGTCCTTATAGTCGGGCAGGGGCGGGGTTTCCGGAAACAGGTCCGGGCTGAATCCCAGGCTTTGTCCTGAACAGAAGTTCCAGTTAGACAGGAAATGGTATTGAAGGGTGAGCACCGCGCGTCCTTCGATTTTCACGTGAGTATCCCGCCAATACTTGTTGTCGACCAGGCCATTTACGTATCGGTCGGCAATGTTCATACCGCCAATGAATCCGACGTTTCCGTCGATGATCACAACCTTACGGTGGTCGCGGAAATTGATCCGGTTGGCGAAGAGCAGGAAGTGGACGCGGAAAAATGGGTAGATCTCCACGCCGTTCTCCCGGAATTCATCGACGAAATTTCTCCATAAGCGGTGGCTTCCGAAGTCGTCAAATATGATGCGCACCTTCACACCTTCGCGAGCCTTTTTGATCAGGGCATCCTTGACGCGGGCGCCGGTCGAGTCCTCTTCGAAGATGTAATACTCGAGGTGTATAAACTTTTTTGCATTTTCTATCGCTTCGAGCAACGCCGGAAACTTTTGTTCCCCGTTCAGGAGAACGGTTACCCGGTTCTCCGAAAGGGGAGAAAGGGACTCACCGAGAAGCAGGTCGATCAGGTCGGCACTCTCGCGCGACAAATGAGGATAACGTTCCCGCACCTCGAGCGAGTCCTTCTGTATGGTATCGCGAACCTGGTTGAAGAGGTTGGTATTGCGGATGAGTTTCTTGCTATAGATACGGCGCTTCCGGTAATTCACCCCCACCAGGAAGTAGAGCAGGGGGCCTCCTACAGGGAAAAGAATGATAAGCAGGAGATAGGCAGCCGTCTTGGAAGGACTTCGGGTTTCCAGCACAACCCGTACAGCGGCGAACAGGCTGAATGCGACTACACCCAGCCAAATCAAGAGACTTTGATCCTTAAGGAACAGCCACATAGCTACAATGTTGGAAAAAAGAATGAAATAATTGAATAGGGTCACCGATTCGCGAGGCCACCCTCAGTGCCCGACCGGCGAAAGGGGTTCCCTGGTTTTCAAAAAAAAGCTTATATTTAATGGGCCCATCTCCATCCGCCCTGACTTTTTTGCGGATGCCACTGATCTAATTTTTTAATCGTTTGCGTTATGATCCACTACATCCGAGGTAACTTTTTCAACGCGACCCTTTTTGTGATTATCCTTCTGGTCGTGGGCAGCTTTGCGTTTACCGTTTATAACCGTCAGGTTATGATCCGTAACATCGAACTCAAGCACGAGACCGAAGCGGTGAAGCAGAATTTCGATTTCATCTTTAGCAACACGTTGCGACTCATCGACCTCGGATTGAGGGGATATGTCCTCACGGGGAGTGAGCAATTGCTCAGCCCCTACAACTCAGCCATGCAGGGCAACGATCAGAACCTTTGGAGAATTGACAGCCTTCTGCGCAAACAGAATCTCGACACTACAATCGAGCAATTCGCTGGATTCAAGAAAGAGCTGTACGCCTACCTGGACCACTGCAGAACGATGAAAGAAGTTGCGCAGCGGGGTGACACGGAAGAGTTCGTACGCATGTTGGAGATGGATAAAGGTTACGATTTGTGGTTGACGTTTGAGCCGATCCTCAGCAGCGTGATTGCCCACGAAGACAAGCTCGTGGCCGAGTCCGAAAAGCGATACAAGGCGGCATTGAACGGCAACGTTGTCTTTCAACTCGTTCTTGTTCTCCTGGCGGTCCCAATGCTCGGAATGATCATATACAGAACCTCGAGGGAAGCGCGGGAGCGAAATCGCCTGCTCGTGGAGTTCGCGGCCAGCAACAGGAAATATGTCTTCGATCCGGGAGTCACGGAAGACAGCGCCGAAGTGGATCCGGGCAAGATCATCGAGATCTCGACGGCGAATCTCAGGCAGGCATCTACGTTTATCAACCAGATTACGCAAGGCAACTACGATGTAACGTGGCGCGGACTTGACGAAAGTAACCGACACCTTAATGAAGACAGCCTCGCCGGACACCTTCTGAAGATGCGCGATGAAATGCGACGCGTGAAGAAAGAGGACGCCGAGCGGCTGTGGGTTACCGAAGGCCTCACGGAGTTTTCCGAGATCGTGCGCAATAACCAGCATTCACTGAATGCCCTTAGCGACGCGGTCGTAAGCTACCTTTCACGGTACCTGAAAGTGCAGCAGGGAGCTTTTTACATCCTCGAAGACGCCGACGGCGAAGATGCCTATTTGCGGCTGGCATCGTGCTATGCCTTCAACAAGAAGAAATACGTCGAAAAGCGGATCGAGCCGGGTGCCGGGGTTCTCGGGCAGGTATACCTGGAAGGCACGACCACGTTGCTGAGCCAGGTGCCCAACGGCTATACGACGATCACCTCCGGTCTTGGGGAGGCAACGCCCCGTTTTCTTGCGCTGATCCCGATGAAGCACAATGACCAGGTCGAATGCATTCTGGAACTCGCCGGCTTTGCACAGTTGGAGGCATACCAGATATCATTCCTGGAGAAGGCGGGAGAATTTGTCGCTTCCGCGATTTACTCCGTCAGAAGCGCCGAACGGACGGCCGAGTTGCTGCGACAAGCCCAGGAGAACGCCGAGCTGATGCGTTCGCAGGAAGAGGAGATGCGCCAGAATATGGAAGAGCTACAGGCGACCCAGGAGGAGATGGCCAGGAAAGAACGCGAACTCAATCAACTCCTCGAACAAGCGCGTGCCAACGAGGAGGCTATGCGCCGAGAGCTGGCCAGTAGGCGGTAGGCAGTAGGCAGTTGGTAGTAGAAAGTAAGAAGTAAGAGGAAACTCCAATCAGTGGACACCCTATACCCCTATACCTCTATACCTCTATACCTCTATACCCTTATTTCCTTATTTCCTTATTTCCTTATTTCCCCTATACCGGAAGTGTGGGAGTGAAGAAGTCACCACCAATTGTAATCAATGGACCCCTATATACCCCTCCAGGATTTGTGATTAGTGATTTGCGATCACTGCTGTCCGGAATAAAATTTAACGGGTATAAAAACGCCTTTTGGAATGATTCGAACTAGATTTTTTTATCCATTCCAAAAGGAGGGGGTGGTGTTTTTATCCGGACAGTTTTAGAGCCAATTGGTACTCAGATGCCGATGTTCTTACCAGACTCCGTTCGGGGTTTTCAAGAA
The DNA here is from genome assembly GCA_036381475.1 of Cyclobacteriaceae bacterium. Lineage (GTDB taxonomy): Bacteria > Bacteroidota > Bacteroidia > Cytophagales > Cyclobacteriaceae > ZC4RG29. The sequence goes on along the minus strand of DASVCT010000086.1, from coordinate 1,208 downwards.
AGGAAATAAGGTTTAGGTAATTGTATAGGTGAAGTCTCACTAACTTGACCAGATTTGAGAATGCCCAACTTCGTTTTACCTGTCGTTTTACTACTTGGAAGAGTAAGTCGGTAATCAATGCGCACCAGATTTGAATTTTGATGGCGTTTTGGTTGTCACCCAGGAAGGATTTAAGTGGCATATTCTGCTTAAGTCTTTTGAAAAGCAGCTCGATACTCCATCGTTTCTTGTAGGTGGCGGCAATGTCGGAAGCCTTCGAAGTCAAGTCGTTGGTTATGAAGCAAAATGTCTTGTTGGTTTCTGGAGATTTAAACCGGATTCGTCTGCAAACGACTTTTTCGGCCTTACTTTCTTTAGCACCCATTCGGATGATTGCATCAGAGATCACTCCGGATCGCTTTTGATTCCGATTGACTTTGTTCCTGCTTTTCACATGAAAAGTGGTATACCGATGTAACCGGGTTACCCAAATGACATTCTCTCGGGTCCACTGATTGAATTGCTTAAAGTTCCTATATCCCATGTCCATAATGACGGTGCTGCCCTCCGGGAAATTGAGGTGCTTAATGAAGATATTGTCATTATTTGCAGCCGCCGAAAGGTGAACGATGCTGGCAGTCGAGTTAGATTCCTGGACAGCCATATGCACCTTTAATCCGCCTTTTCGTCTACCGTCCGCACCACGCATCCCTGCACCTTTAAAAACCTCTTGAAATAGCCGGATGGTTGTTGAATCGATGACGTATACGGAATCCTTTTTGGATCGGCTGTCCGGGAAAATTCGATCAAAATACTCTTTCAGACCAAAATAAAGGTCCCCAAATACCTTTTCGCCCCGACTCGCATTGGCGTCAGACAAAGTACTCCGGGCCGGCAACGAACTCAAACTGCAGTTATTCAATTTGCCTCCCATTGCACGCATTCCTGTCACTATTTCCCTGAGAGACTCACAGTTGGCACAGCATGAAAAAATCATTGTTAGAAGGTGTGACCAGGTATTGAACTTCTTTACGCCGAAATCAGCATTGTGGCGGGTGATTACTTGTGCAACAACATCCTTGGGGAGTAATCTAATGATCTGTACAAAGGTCGGCTGTCCGGAAAAATGGGTACTTTTATTCATGGGATTTTGTTTTGTGGAAAATCCAAAATACCCAGAAAAGGGCAGGTTCTAACCGGACCTGCCCCTATTTTTTACACCACCCACA
>DASVCT010000085.1:0-3844 GCA_036381475.1 Cyclobacteriaceae bacterium | reverse complement strand
CGGATTCCCGACAGTGAGAGCCGGGCGTACTTCCTTCCGGCGCTGACGGTACGCGTCCTCGGCGCGCTGCTCGTTGGCTTCGTTTACCAGTTTTATTATGGAGGCGGCGACACCCTGGCCTATCACACGCACGGCAGCCGTCATATCTGGGACGCCTTCATGACCAATCCAACCTATGGTCTTGATCTTCTTTTCTCTAATGGTGTGCACCAACCCGAAACACTTGCCTGGTCGGGACGGATATGGTACTTCCGCGATCCGCAGTCGTTTTTCGTCATTCGCGTAGCGGCAATGTTCGACCTGCTAACGTTTTCCTCGTATTCGGGTACCGCTGTCTTGTTCGCCGTCATCTCCTTCATCGGCGCATGGCTCATGTACAGGACATTCTATCGGATGTACCCGAAATTTCATCGCTGGCTTGCCGTATCGTGCCTGTTTGTACCCACGGTTTTCTTTTGGGGTTCGGGCATCTTTAAAGACACGATTACACTTGCAGCACTAGGCATCGCGACGTACTGCATTTATCAAGTCGCAATAGAAGGAAAGATACGGTTAAGGTACATACTGGCCATCGCGATTTGCTTCTGGGTGATTTATTCAATCAAGATATACATCCTCCTGTGCTTTCTTCCGGCAGCGTTGTTGTGGATTGGTGTCAGGTATATCGCCCGTGTGCGCCAGGTGGTGGCACGTGTGTTGCTGTTGCCACTCGGGTTAGCGTGCATCGCGGCATTCGGTTACTTTGCGGTAAGACAAGTAGCGGAAGATGACCCACGGTACAACCTCGACCGCATTGCCGAAACGGCCCGTGTGACGGCATACGATATCGGGTTCTGGACCGGTAAGGACGCCGGGTCCGGATATTCACTGGGTGAATTGGACGGAACGCTGCAGGGCATGCTTCGGCTCGCTCCGCAGGCTATCAACGTGTCACTATACCGGCCATACCTCTGGGAGGTGAACAACCCGCTCATGTTGCTTGCAGCGCTGGAGAGCCTGGCCTTACTGATTGTCACCCTGTATGTGGTTGTCCGCGCGAGGGTCCGCGCCCTTCGCTATTTTTTTCAACCCGATGTGGTCTTCTGTATGACATTCGCGTTGATTTTCGCTTTCGCGGTTGGCGTGTCAACCTACAACTTCGGTACCCTTTCCAGGTACAAGATTCCCCTGATACCCTTCTTCCTCGTTGGCATCGGACTGATTTACCATTACTCGAATAGCGAGAGGAAGGTGGAAGAATTGGAAGAGACGGAGTAGTGCTCGATCACAGTCTGACGACCGGCGGAGCCCACACGCTGTCGTAGGTCAGCGTTTGCTATAAGCATCTCCAATACCTCAACCCATTCGTCGTCAGTACTGCACAGACATCCGTTTTCCATGTGACGAATGATCGTCGCGTTGACACCCACAGCGCTTGCCACAGCTGGAATTCCCAGCGCCATGTATTGAAGCGCTTTGAATCCACATTTCCCTTTCGACCACTCATCGTCGGGCAGCGGCATGATTCCGATATCAGTCATCATCAAGTCGGAAATTTCAGTTTCCGTAGACCATTTGCGAAACATCACGCCTGGCAGGTTCAGTTCGGGAGGCCTGTCGGCTATCACCAGGAGCACCGTCGCCGGAAATTTTTGCTGAACGCGCACCAACGCGTCGTTGAGCAGGTACAGATATTTCAACGTGCTATGTGATCCGGTCCATCCAATCACAAGACGGTCCGGTGGCTTACCCGGGACGCGGAGTCGCGAGGGATTGTGCAGGCCTTCCGTGTCGATCGTCGTGGGATTCAGGACCGCGTTCGGGTTGAAGCGGTGTGCGTATTCGCGAAGATATTCATTTCCACAACTGACCCTATGACTCCAGCGGCATATGGACGATATCTTTGTACGCCACCGCAGGATGCGTTCAAGCGATGCTTCGCTTTCCTTGTCGGTAAGCCAGATGGCGTCGTCAAAATCGTAAATGATTTTTTTCCCGAGCACCTTCGCAAGAAACCATTCGATGATGGGTGGTCCGATCGGCGCCGCCTCGCGGTGGATAAAAATGCGGTCGTACTGCGCTGCCGAAAGTAACAGGCCTAATCTTTGGAGGAACCCACGCACGATCATCCCGATCCTCGCGACGGTGTGGCCACGCTGATAGAACAAACGCCACCGGTGCGGCGGAAGAAAGGGGGTAAGTCGCAAAGTGTGACCGCGATCCTTCAGCAAGCTGAGGTATTGTTCAAACCGAAACCGTTGGGATGGTGATTCGCCCGGGGGATAGGGTATAAGAAAAAGTATTTTCATGAATCAGGCGTGCGGAGTGACGCAAGGCAATTCGTAGTCATCTCTGAGAAGTTCATTTTGCAAAATTAAACGTACATTTAATTTTTTTATGAGAAGTGAATACACTTCCCCGGACAATGAAATTCTATGGCCCCTGAACCCCGGATCATAGTCGACGCCACGAAGCGTGGCTTTTCGCTGAACCTTAAGGAACTGCTGGAATACCGGGATCTTTTCCTGATCCTGGCCTATCGCGACCTTCGGGTCCGGTACGCACAGACGTTCCTGGGTCTTGCCTGGGCGTTCCTCCAGCCCGCAGCTACACTCCTGATCTTCACGGTCGTGTTCGGGCGGGCGGTAAAGGTGGATACCGGTGGGATTCCCTATCCGGTCTTTGCCATAACAGGGATGACCGCATGGACGTATTTCGCGTTTGTTTTGAATCAGTCGGGCAACTCCATTGTCGGCGCGCAGGAGATGGTGAAGAAGATCTATTTTCCCCGGCTGGTGATCCCGCTCTCGAAGGCGGTGGTTGGATTTGTCGACTTTCTCATTGCTTTTGCCATCCTCTTCGTATTAATGGCTGTGTACCGCGTGATGCCGTCGTCGAACCTGGTGTTCCTGCCGGTCTTTATCCTGCTTACCGTCGTGTCGGCGCTGGCGGCGGGCATTTGGCTGAGCGCGCTCACAATTCGCTATCGTGATTTTCAGCACGTGGTTCCCTTCCTGGTGCAGTTCGGGTTGTATGCCACGCCGATAGCCTATCCCAGCGAGACCATCATCGACAACCTGCCGCGGTGGGGGACGGTGCTGTATTATTTGAATCCCATGGCGGGGGTAGTGGAGGGTTTCCGGTGGTCGGTGCTGGGTGGCTCGCCGCCGAATGAGTTTGCCTATTTGTCGTTTGGCGTGATGGCGCTTTTGTTTATTTCCGCGCTGATCTACTTTAAGCGCGTGGAGCGTGTGATGGCAGACATTGTGTGAATGTTTCGGCATTCCTCCTATCTTTGTATTTTTAATTAAGCTCAAAGTACTCCGGCATAATTTCAGAAGACCCTATCGGTATGAGGGCAGTTGGCCGGTATGCCTGAGCGGCTTGGCCGATTTTTTAATATATGAGCGGAGGCACTGCCATAAGAGTTGAAAATCTCGGAAAAAAATTCGTGATCGGTCACCGGGTCGAAGGCGACTTGCGTGGGTCGTTCTCGCGTCGGCTGAGCCGGCTTATGGGCCGGTCCGGGGAAGGGGCGCGAGAAGAGTTCTGGGCGTTGAAGGATGTGTCCTTCGAGGTCAGGAAAGGCGAGGCGGTGGGGATCATTGGGCGCAACGGCGCAGGGAAGAGCACGTTGCTGAAGATTCTGTCTCGCATTACGGATCCCAGCACCGGGCGTTTCGAGATCGCCGGGCGGGTGTCGTCGCTGCTCGAGGTGGGCACGGGCTTTCATTCGGAGCTTACGGGCCGGGAGAACATTTACCTCAACGGCACGATCCTAGGCATGCGGCGCGCGGAGATCCGCAAGAAATTTGACGCCATTGTCGATTTCAGCGGAGTCGAGAAATTCCTGGACACACCGGTG
>DASVCT010000084.1:0-14554 GCA_036381475.1 Cyclobacteriaceae bacterium | reverse complement strand
ACTACACTAAGCAACTGGCCGTTTTCCATCCGATATTTCAGGGTGAAATCCGGGCCGTCGTGCCGCGCAAGAAAGCGAAGCGTATCCACTACGTGAATAAAGTCGTCAAAGATGAATGAGCGCGGTGTTCCCGGAAGGGATACGCGGTTCTTTTGAATGAGAACGATGTCGGGCATGCCCATGTCCATGAGGCGCCGGACGAGCGGCGCATAGCGACGGTTGAATCCGGTCATCAGGATTCGTTTCTTCCGAAAGCTCAAGTCTGCAAGCGACTCTACATCTTCGTAGTGGTCGGCGATGGGCTTGTCTACATAGACATGGACGTCGTGCTTGAGGAGATGCCGGACGACCTCCGGGTGGGATACCGTGGCCGTATGCACAAACGCGGCACGGATACCGGACTGCACGAGTTCATCCAGGGAGTGCGTAACTTCCGCAATGCGGTAGCGTTCGGATACGTCGGCAAGTGTATCCTTGTTTCGGGTACACAGGACGAGTTCAATACCTCCCTTTGAACCAAGCACGGGAAGGTAGGCCTTCCGACAGATGTCGCCAATGCCAACAACGCCTATTTTCATTGCGGTTTATCCCTGAAACAGGGGAGATGTACAAGGACGCGAAGATAGGGAGAAACTGCCGAAGTGCAGAACGGTTCGCGGAACAAGGCGCGGTATTTTATTGCGTTATCCTTCATACCTTTACGACACAATGATACTCCAATCCTCCTATTCTTATGAGAAGTCCCTGGATCCCTGTCGCTCTCGCAATTTTCCTTGCGGGGTGCTCAGTACAGCAAGAATCGCCCCGGCCTTACCTGGTCGTTTCCGGAAATCCCCTGTTCAACGAATTCAATGAACCGATAGACTTCCGGTCGGTTACCGCCGACCACATACGCCAGGCAACTGACACAGTCATCGGCTATGCCCGCGCCGAGCTTCAGCGGTTGTACAAAATCGACGACAATGAACGGACGTTCGAAAACACGTTGTTGCGACTTGACGATATCGCAAACGATATCAACCGCATTGGATCCACCATCTACCTGCTCGGCAACACCCACCCGGATTCTCTCATAAGAACGACGGCTCAGGAGAAAGGGACCGAACTGGAAAAATTTAACAATGAAATGTCCCTCAGTGAAGACCTATATCACGCGGTAAAGGCATACGCCGCATTACCGGAAGCCAGTTCGCTTACTGGCTACAGGGAACGCTACCTCCGCAAAACGATCGAGGACTTCGAACGTAACGGGTTTGCGCTTTCGAGTGAACTGCGTGATTCGCTGAAGTCGATAAAAGACGAGATCAGTGAGATCGGAACGGAATTTAGCCGAAACATCGCCGCCTATCAGGATGAACTCATCGTTCGTGACTCCGATGTGGAGGGGCTTCCCGAGGATTACAAACAGGCACGCCGCCAGCCGGACGGTACCTATAAGATCGACTTGAGCTATCCGTCGTACTTGCCTTTTATGAAATACAGTAAGTCCGATCGGGCTCGCAAGGCCTTGTACATCAAATACTATAACCGTGCGGCTGACACCAACCTCGAACTTCTCCGGCGCCTGCTCCAAAAGCGCAAACAAATGGCGCGTCTGTTGGGATATAACACTTACGCGGAATGGCGGCTTGAAGACCGCATGGCGCTTACACCGGAGACGGTTTGGGAATTCGAGGACGACCTGATAAAAAGTGTTAAGCCCAAGGCAGAGGCTGACTACCAGGAGCTGCTCGCCGTGCGCCGTACCCATTTGTCGGGGGACTCCGACAAGATCAATCACTGGGAGGCGTCCTACCTGGAAAACATTCTGCTGGAAGAGAAGTATCAGGTCGACGACAACGTGATCAAGGAATACTTTCCACTGGACAACGTCCTGGCCGGACTATTCCAGATCACGCAGTCGCTTTTTAATATCCGGTATGTCGAGCTGGAAAAACCCTCAGTGTGGCATCCGGACGTCAGGGCCTTCGAGGTATTTGACGGTGATAAAAAGATCGGTCGGTTTTACCTCGACCTCTTTCCGCGACCCAACAAGTACACCCATGCCGCTTGCTTTGGAATGATCTTAGGCAAGAACACCGCGATGGGCTATCAGATCGCCAACGCGGCCCTGGTCTGCAATTTTCCCGCGCCGTCGGCGGACAAACCCTCGCTGATGCCACACAGCCAGGTGGAAACCTTCTTCCATGAATTTGGTCATGTGTTGCACCAGATGCTCACCACCGCAGAGCTTAGCGCACAGTCGGGAACCCAGGTGGCGCGCGATTTCGTGGAAGCGCCCTCCCAGATTTTTGAGAACTGGATATGGAGCTATGAATCCCTCAAGCTCTTTGCGAAACACTACAAAACGGGTGAGACCCTGCCGAAGGAGCTGTTCGATAAGATGCTTGCGTCGCGCAACGTAGGCTCAGGACTGGCCACCGAAACGCAGATTTTCTACGGCATGGTGGACATGACCTACCACGATCGCTTTGATCCCTTCGATGAGAGCGTAACGATAGACGATGTCGTTCGCGATCTTACGGAGAAGGTCAGACATTATGGCTACGTAGAGGGTACGCACTTTCCGGCTGCGTTTAATCACCTATTCGGATACGGAGCCAGCTACTATGGTTATCTGTGGTCTCGTGTCTATGCAGAGGATATGTTTTCCGTCTTCGAGGAGCACGGTGTCCTCGATCAGCAAACCGGCCTGCGATACCGTAACATCATCCTGGCTAGGGGCGACACAGAAGAACCTATAGACCTCGTCAGGGAATTCCTGGGCCGGGAACCGAATAATAGAGCGTTCATGAAGTCGCTGGGGCTGGGGCAATTGGTCAATGAGTGAATGAGTGAATGAGTGAATGAGTGGATGAGTGAATGGAGGGAAAGAATTGAAGAGTTGAATAGTTGAAGAATTGAATAGGGATTGAATGACTTGCAAATTTGTACCTTTGCAGGTTTAGAGAGCGAATTTATGGCAGAAGTGCGAAGTCTGAACTTCCTTGAGGAGATCGTCGAAAGTGACCTGGGGGAGGGCAAATACGAAAAGATCATTACTCGTTTTCCACCGGAGCCGAATGGATACCTTCATATCGGTCACGCCAAAAGCATTTGCCTCAACTTCGGGTTGGCGGCAGACTACGGTGGCGAAACCAACCTCCGCTTCGACGATACCAATCCGGTAACCGAGGAAACCGAGTACGTCGACAGTATCAAGGAGGATATCCGGTGGCTGGGATTTCAATGGCACCGCGAGCGATACGCATCCGATTACTTTGAGCAACTTTACGAGTTTGCTGTCAACCTCATCCGTAAAGGCCTCGCCTACGTGGACGACAGCACCAGCGAGGAGATCGCGGCCCAAAAAGGCACCCCAACAACGCCCGGAACGGAAAGCCCCTTCCGGTCGCGAAGTGTCGACGAAAACCTTGCCTTGTTTACCGCTATGCGGGAAGGGAAATACCGGGATGGCGAAAAAGTACTGCGCGCGAAAATCGATATGGCGCATCCCAACATGCATATGCGCGATCCCATCATGTATCGCATCAAGCATGCCCGCCATCACAGGACTGGCGACACGTGGTGCATCTATCCGATGTATGACTTTGCCCACGGACAATCTGACGCCATCGAACACATCACGCATAGTATATGTACGCTTGAATTTGTTCCGCACCGTGAACTCTATGAGTGGTTCATTGAAAAGCTCGAGATCTATCCGTCAAAACAGTACGAGTTCGCCCGGCTGAACATGAACTACACCGTCATGAGTAAGCGCAAGCTCCTCCGTCTGGTGAACGAAGGCCATGTGGCAGGATGGGACGACCCGCGGATGCCGACTATTAGTGGAATGCGCCGCCGTGGGTATACACCGGAGAGCATCCGCGACTTTTGCGACAGGGTCGGCGTAGCACGTCGCGATAACGTGATCGATGTAGGCCTTCTGGAATTTTGCGTTCGCGAACATCTGAACAAAATTTCCTCCCGGAGGATGGTCGTTTTCGACCCACTCAAACTCGTCATCACAAACTATCCCGAAGGAAAGACGGAAATGCTCGAAAGTGAGAACAACCCGGAGGCTGAAGACGGCGGCACGCGCCCTGTTCCCTTCGGACGCGAACTCTACATCGAACGGGACGACTTCATGGAAAATCCACCAAAAAAATATTTCCGTCTCGCTCCCGGACAAATGGTCCGGTTGAAGAGCGCCTACATCGTCCGCTGCGATGAGGTGATAAAAAATGCCTCGGGTGACGTCGCGGAGGTTCGCTGCAGCTACCTCCCCGAGACCCGCAGCGGAGCCGACACTTCGGGAATACAGGTCAGAGGAACGATACACTGGGTAAGCATACCTCACGCCGTCGAGATTGAGGTGCGGTTGTATGACCGGCTGTTCAAAGTGGAAAACCCCGACGAGGGCGACGGCGACTTTACGGATCACATCAATCCGGATTCACTTACGATTATCGAACGCGCCTATGGCGAACCGGAATTACTCACCGCACGAACGGGCGAAAAACATTACCAGTTTTTGCGCAAGGGATACTTTTGCCTCGACCCATCATCGACCGACGACAAGCTGGTGTTCAACCGTACGGTGACGCTGCGCGATACGTGGGGAGGAGGTAAGCGTTAGAGGTAACGCCGGAAGTAGCGCGCCTGCTACTTCGGGCGTATCAGCGTCTCTTTGGCCAGCGCCAGGCCCTCCTTGAATTCGAGCACGATGGCTCCATCGCGACCGTGTTCGCCATACAGCCTCATGCTTTCTTCAGGGCCGATGAGTTCAATGGACTTGATCCATTCGGAGTTTATGGAATTTAGCCGCGGCGCTTCGTAAAGGTCGGGATAGAGAACCGTAATCTCATCGCCCATCTTCAGTACGAGCAGCGGGTTGGGTTCGTTGGCGGGGGATTGGACATTTTCGCTCGTGGATGCGCTCTCCTGAGCCACACAAATCTGGATGCTGCACGCGAGCGCCGCAACCAGAACAGCACGGATAATCTTCATGGGGTTGTTTGGATTAAAGCGTAGACAATGGGTTATTTTTCCAATATAGGAACCCCCGTTGCACTTTGCAAATACCTTCTCAGTGAGAGGGACTGCGCGGTCGGATGTTCAGGCCTCCCGATTGTTAAGAGCGCGTTGATCGTCAGCCCGTTAGAGGGATGACGGCAGCCATACCTTCATTTTCCCGATTCCGCGGTTCGACCACGCGTAATAGGGGATGGCTACAAGATGCCCGCCATGCTCTTCCGTCGTGATGACATTCACCCCACCCAAAAGGTTGTCCCGGCTGGTCACGGTGTAGCCGGCACCGGGATCGGCAACGAGGTTGTCTATGTTTGGATTGTCGGCTTCTTCAACGGCGTAAACCAGTGGGCCGTACTCGAGGGCGACTTTTCCGCGATCATCCTCAACCCGTTCGTCGGCGATAACACGGCGGACGCGCATACCGAGATCCAGCGTGATGCTGTCACCCGCGCGCCATGCCCGATGTAACGTCACATATCCGTCCGGCGCTGAGGTGGCCACGGATTCTCCGTTGATGGATACGGACCATTCAGGCACGTCGTTGTCGTCGTATTGATACAGTCCTCCCGGGAGAACTTCGTTGCGCACCCACCCGGGGATACGCAACCTAACGGTGAATTCACCTTCCTTCTCCGGTTCCAGGCTAATACCGATGTGACCGTCCCAGGGATAGTCGGTGTCCTGTGTCACGTTGACCTTACCACCGGGCATGTCGATGACGGCCTCGTTGGCGGCATAAAGGTTAATGTAAAGCGTGTCGGCATGCGTTGCGTAGATCAGGCCGGGGAGCGAGGGAAGGAATCGGATCAGGTTGGTCGGGCAGCAGGAGCAGTCGAACCACGACTTCCGCGTGCACGCGCCCTGGTTAAACTTATATTGACCATCGGACTCCAGCGCGTTAGGATAGAAGAACTCTGTGCCGCTTAACGACAGTCCTGAAATGAGCCCGTTATACAGTGTTCGTTCAATGACGTCAAAGTATTTTGCGTCACCCTCGAGGAGGAACAGTCGATGGTTCCACCACACATTGCCGATTGCCGCACAGGTTTCATTGTATGCCGTGAGATTGGGCAATTCATAATTCGCGCCGAACGCTTCCCCCTCGTGAAGCGCCCCAATGCCACCTGTTATGTAGATCTTTTTCGATACAACGTTATCCCAGAGTGCGTGAACGGCGTTAAGGTAGGCGGTGTCACGGTAAAGCGCCGCAATGTCGGTCATGCCCGCGTACATGTATACCGCGCGAACGGCATGGCCAACGACTTCCCGTTGTTGCGTGACGGGAATGTGATCCTGACTGTACGGGCCGTATAATTTGTGGGTCGTTGAGTCACCTCGTATGTCGAGGAAGTATTTCGCGAGGTCAAGATAATTCTTGTTGCCCGTGATCCGGTAGAGTTTGATCAGCCCGGTTTCAACGATCTGGTGTCCTGGCGGTGCGGTGATCTTTCCAGGGCCGAAGGTCTTCACCAGGAGGTCGGCATTTTTCAATGCGATGTCAAGAAAATTCCTTTTGCCTGTAGCTGCATAGTGTACGGCTGCAGCTTCGAACAGGTGTCCGCTGTTGTAGAGTTCGTGACTTGCACCCAGCGATTCCCACCGCGTTCCTTTTTCAACCGGGACCCAGGTGGCGGGTGGATGAGCGGGATTGATCGTTCGCCATGTTGTCAGGTAGCCATCTTCTTCCTGCCCGATGGCAATGATGGCGATTAGCGAGTCGAGCAAAGCGTCCAGCTGCGGATTGGGTGCGCTGATCAGCGAGTTGGATGCCCCTTCAATGATCTTGTATACATCCGTATCGTCGAAAGGCATGTATCCGCGTACGTTGCCCTCCATCTGACCGCCCGCCAAAAGGAAATTGTCGAACCGACCTTCTTGCCTGCATTTTTCCAGGGCATACGCGATTGTCTTTTCCTGCACCGTCCTGATACGTGGAAGCCAGAAGTCGTCCGTGAGTCGTATCGATCGGATATCGACCGTTTGAATCGGGTAATCGTTGCGAGGTTTAGAGGCCGATTCGCTGGTACCATCTCCTCCGGAACAGCTCCAGAGCAGGCACGCTGTCAGCGTCAGCTGGGTTAGTGTCCTTGTGCACATCATCTTACGGGAACGTCTGTTAAATTAAGTGTTAAATTAACAATTATTTGCACAAACGCCATGTTGTCCCGGCGGTTCATTGCAACCAACGTACGCGTCGAGTTAACGCCCCTTCTTCAACCACCGCACGCCCCTTTATCCCCTAAAGGGTCCAACGCGCGTTCGGTGGTAAGATAGAGTATGTGAAATAGGGTTGACTTCAGTTCTTCAGCCTCACATAAATAAGCTTGTTCCTCCGGTTATCGGTACCTCTTTCGTCGATCTCGACGATCTGCAGGCTACGGAGGAGGGCGGTCAGGTTGCGGAAGCCGTAGTTACGTGGGTCGAAGTTCGGCTGTTTTTTGATGATGAGGTTGCCCACGTCACCCAGGAACGCCCATCCCGATTCATCGGCGAGGTCGGCAATAGAAGAAGAGATGAGCTTGACGGTACCTTTCGCGACCTTCTGCAATGCGCCCTCGTGTTGTTTCTTTTGGGTTCGCTTGCCTTTGTTGGCTGACTCTTCCTCCCCACTCAGGATCTCGATGTAGATGAACTTGTCACACGCAGCAATAAAGGCATCCGGGGTTTTCTTTTCGCCGATACCGATCACGTGCATACCCGCTTCTCTCAATCGCGTAGCCAGCCGGGTGAAGTCACTGTCGCTGGAAACAATACAAAAGCCATCTACTTTCCCCGAGTAGAGGATATCCATCGCGTCGATGATCATCGCCGAGTCGGTGGCGTTTTTTCCGGACGTGTAGCTGTATTGTTGTACGGGCGTTATTGCGTTCTCCAGCAGCACGCCTTTCCACCCGGTAAGGGTAGGCTTCGTCCAGTCGCCATAAATCCGCTTAAAGGTCGGCGTGCCATACTTGGCAATTTCTTCCATCATGGCCTTCACGCTGCTGTAGCGTATGTTGTCCCCATCGATGAGGACGGCAAGCTTGAGTTCTTTTCCGTTGTCCATAAGTTCGGCGATCAAGGTAGTGAATCCCCTGCATACCGAGTGTGGCAGGGTTGGGGAATGTCTTTCCGCCAGGTGATAATTTCGTATCCTAACCGCGATTCCCGCAAACAATAAATATATTTAGACGCTGGCAGAACGAACTATGAAGAGCGAAACCCTCGCACGCATCCTTTCGACTAAGGTCGTGGCAATCCTCCGCGGCGCCGATCCGGACAGTGTCCTGTCCATTATCGAGGCTTTACATGCAGGGGGCATCACCAACGTGGAGATTACGCTCAATTCTCCCAGTGCGCTGCAACTGATTCGAAAGGCGTGCGACGTCATGGGCGACCGCATGCTTGTGGGTGCCGGGACGGTCCTTGACCCGGAAGGGGCGCGTGCGGCAATCGATGCGGGCGCCCGTTTCATCATTTCTCCTGCATTGGACGAGGACACAGTTCGCTATACCCTGGGCGCTGGTATTGTGTCCATCCCCGGCGCTTTCACACCGACGGAAGTACTGAGAGCTCACCGCTTGGGCGCCGACATCGTGAAAGTCTTTCCCGCTTCGACGGGACCCGGTTACATTCGTGACATACGAGCGCCACTGTCGCACATACCTCTCATGCCTACCGGGGGTATACGCCCGGACAACATCAAGGCGTATCGCGATGCAGGGGGCGTGGCTTTCGGCGTCGGGTCAGCACTAGTTGACGCCCGGATACGCGTTACCGAAGAGTATCTCCTGACTATACGCGAGACCGCCCGGGCCTTTGCGCTGGCCGTGAACGACCCGTCAACCTGAACGCTCATTTTCTGCCCATGAAGATATCCCACTATGAATTGTTCCTCGTTCCTCCGAGGTGGCTGTTTCTAAAGATCGAAACGGATGAAGGCATCTCCGGATGGGGTGAACCGGTCATCGAAGGACGCGCTGCCACGGTCAGGACTGCCGTGGAAGAGCTTATGGAATACCTGTTAGGAAAAGACCCAATGCGCATCGAAGACCATTGGAGCGTGATGTACCGGGGTGGCTTTTACCGCGGTGGTCCCGTGCTCATGAGCGCCATCGCCGGTATCGACCAGGCGTTGTGGGACATCAAGGGAAAATTCTATCGTGCGCCGGTATACCAGCTTCTGGGTGGAAAATGTCGCGACAAAATCAAAGTATACTCGTGGATTGGCGGTGATCGCCCCGCCGATGTTGGCCATGCTGCCCGCGACATCGTTTCAAAGGGATTCACTGCCCTGAAGATGAACGCGACCGAAGAATTGCAATACGTCGACACCTATGAAAAGATCGATCATGCCGTCGCCCGCATTGCCGCAGTTCGCGAAGCGGTAGGGCCCGGCGTCGGAATCGGTATCGACTTCCATGGGCGTGTTCACAAACCGCTGGCCCGTGTGCTTGCACGCGCGCTCGAGCCGTACCGCCCGATGTTTATTGAAGAACCTGTGCTGCCCGAAAACAATGAGGCCCTTCGTGAAATAGCTCAATCGGTTTCTATACCCATCGCGACAGGCGAGCGCATGTTCTCACGCTGGCAGTTCAAGAACCTCCTCAAGGAAGGGTATGTCGACATCATCCAGCCGGACCTGTCGCATGCGGGCGGTATCACCGAATGCAAAAAAATATTTTCCATGGCCGAGGCCTTTGACGTCGCGGTCGCGCCGCATTGTCCGCTTGGACCCATCGCGCTTGCCGCGTGCCTCCAGGTAGACGCTACCTGTCATAACGCGTTTATCCAGGAACAGAGCCTTGGAATACACTACAACCAGGGGAGTGACCTGCTGGACTACCTGGCCGACAAAACGGTCTTTCGTTATGACGAGGGTTTTGTCAACATCCCCGAAGGGCCCGGCCTGGGCATTGAAATCAACGAAGATCACGTTCGCCGCATGGCAGCTACGGGCCATCAATGGCACAATCCGGTCTGGCGGCATGAGGATGGAAGTGTGGCGGAATGGTAATGTCTGATGTGTTGATGTGTTGGTGTCAGTGGGGCAGGCAGTCTGATGTCTTGGTGTTAGTGTCGTTACATTGAACGTGTGATCTGGTAATAATTCTCTCAATTCAACAACGCTCACCCAATCCGTGCGCAACATCAACACATTAACACGTCAACACCTCAACACATTTCTCAGTTGCGACTGGGGTACCTCCTCTTTCCGTCTCACACTAGCCACATGGGATGGTGCCGTAAGGGGTGTCGTCAGCAACGGTAATGGCATAGCGGCTACGTTTCAAAAGTGGAAGGAGCGCTCTGGTGGTGAATCGGAGCGTTTCGACTTTTACTTGAACGTCATTCGTGAGGCGATTGCTGAAATGCAGACGCGACTCGATGCAGATTTGCAGGGCGTTCCACTCATCATCTCCGGTATGGCTTCGTCATCGATCGGCATGATGAACCTCCCTTACGGGAACATTCCTTTTTCCCTGGACGGCTCCGGACTGGAGGTTCATCGCATGGAAGCGAACGAAAGCTTCCCGCATCCCATGTACCTGATTTCCGGAGTCAGGTCGGAGAATGATGTTATGCGAGGGGAGGAGACGCAGCTTATGGGTGTGGCGGATGCCGTTTCCAATAAGAATGAACATCTTTATATATTTCCCGGCACACATTCAAAGCACATTCGCGTTGTCGATGGGAGCGCCATCGCTTTTACGACGTACATGACGGGCGAGTTTTTCGAGGTGCTTTCAAAAAAGAGCATACTCGCCGACTCGGTATCGGAGGGCGGCATTCTACATCATACCGAAAACCTGGATAGTTTCAGGGAAGGGGTTTCCGAAGGAATGCGGAGCAACATTTTAAACAGTGCCTTTCACGTTCGCACACGCGCGCTGCTGCACGGCCGGGGAAAGGAGTCGAATTATTATTTTCTCAGTGGGTTGCTGATTGGATCGGAGGTGAGTGGAATTACCGGACCCGTGACGATTACAGGAAGTCTATCCATCCTTTCATTGTACGAGGAGGCTTTTCGCGTGTCTGGCGTGTCGGACGTTACCTTGGCAGATGGCGAACAGGCCGTGATCAAGGGGCAGGCTCGGATCGCCCTGCCGTGAAGCGAACTTGTTCTGCTTCACCCCTGCCTGAACATATTCCTGGCGCTGCGCAGGATGTCCATACCTCTTTCGAGGAATCCGCCTGCCGGTTCCCGGGTGTAGCTCAGAATGGAATCGTCGGCCTCAATTTCCGGGTAGACGAAAACCAGACTGTTGTCGCTCATCTGCCGGACCATTTTTCTTGGAAGGACGTCGAGCAGCGGCGTGTATGAAATGCTGCCCTTTCGCGCGCAGATTAACGCAACCATATCCTCGGAGGTAATGAGGGCGCGTATCCGGATCAGGTCACTGATATCGTAAGATGAGCGTGACTCGACTTCAACGTTGATCTTATTTTTGGTGCGATATTCCGTCAGGGCTTTATATGTTTCCTCACTGCCGTAGAGCATCGTCCGCAGGTTGAGTTGCGCACAAACACGGAGTAGCCTGTCGATCCAGGCATAAAATCCAGGTTCCTTTTCTGCGAGATGCGGGCAAAGGATGTGCATTCGCTTGTGAACATTGAGCGGGAGTGTGAACCGTGTAATGAAGACATGCTGGGAGGTTTGGTTGACCACGCTGTCGAATGTTTTTCCGAAGATGATATCCGCCAGCTTTGTTTTTCCGGGCCAGCCCATGATAATATCGGTGATGAAGGTTTCCCTCACGACGCGTTGAATGCCTGCCGTGACGTTTTGGTCGATTGTGGTCGTGATGTCGATCTTCTGATCGGCTGCAGCGGCATGGGTAATCGCTTTCTCCAGCATCTTCCTCGCCTGAACAAGCTTGGCCCGCGCCTTTTCGTCGTCCGTTACAATGGTGAGGGCCACGATGGGAAATACATTTTTCGGCTCCTTGAGTGTGATGGCGAAGTCGATCAGACGCTCCATGGTCACGGGATTGGAAATGGGCACAAGAATCCGCTGGAGGTGATCCCGCAATTCGGCGGGCTCTTCGCTGTCTGCTTCGAGCGCCACGTGTTTGCCTGCCTCTTCCGTGACAAAGGAGGCCAGAAGGCAGGTGACGAGAATGAGCACGATGGTTCCGTTGAGGATGTTGTCGTCGATGATCCCGATGTTGTATCCCACCAGGATGACCGCCAGCGTCGCGGCAGCATGCGCGCTGCTAAGTCCAAAAATCAGTTTTGATTGCGCTCTTGAATAGCGGAACAGCAGTCTGGTAATGCGGGCGGCAATCCATTTTCCGGTCAATGCGGCGACAGTCAGCGCAGCGGCAACGACCAGGGCCCCGATCCCCTGGGTCAGCACACTCACGTCGATCAGCATACCGACGCTGATCAGGAAGAAGGGAATGAACAATGCGTTACCAACGAACTCGATCCGGTTCATAAGCGCCGACGTGTGTGGGATCAGGGGGTTGAGCATGAGGCCGGCGGCAAAGGCGCCGATGATCGGTTCAAGACCAGACAATTCCGCGAGGAAGGCGCAGAAGAAGACGACCGACAGGACAAAGATGAAGTGCGCATATTTTTCGTCTTCCAGTCGCTTGAAAAACCACGCTGCTATCCGGGGAATAAGAAATGCCACGACGAGCACGAAAATCAGTATCGATATCCCAAGGCGAGTCCACAGACCGTTGGCATCCTGTTCGGACTCAACGCCTGAAATAGCGGCGAGAATGATAAGGACGGCGGTGTCCGTGAGAATGGTGCCCCCTACAGTCACCGCGACCGCCTCGTTTTTGGTGATGCCTAACCGGCTGACGATGGGGTAGGCAATCAGCGTGTGGGTGGCGAACATGCTGGCGGTGAGGAGGCTGGTGTTGAAGCCGTAGCCGAGTAGATGATAACACACCGGAAATCCCAGCAGTATCGGAAAAAGGAACGTGAGTAAACCGAAGCCGAGGCTTTTGTACCGATATTTTTTGAATTCTCCCAGGTCGAGTTCCAAACCGGCGATAAACATGATGTACAATAAGCCGATCGTCGAAAAGAGGTCGACCGCCGAGTTCTTTTCGATCAGAAAAAATCCATGTGGGCCGATGATAACCCCCGAAATAATGAGCCCGATGATGCCCGGAATTCTCAGTCGTTTAAGAAGTACCGGTGCGAGTAGAATGATGAACAGAATTACGGCAAAGACGAGGACAGAGTCCTGAAAGGGTGTCCGGAATTCACGCAGAAGTTGATGCCAAAATTCAGCCATTTCTCAGTTCCCACGCTAAGCGGACGCTAAAATGGCGATATCCTGACTACTTTGCTAAAATCCAACCATTCGTGGTCGCTTTGGAGGATGGAACGTAAACAACCAAACACCTAAACACGTTGCGCCCCCTCCTCTACGTGGGAATTCCATACGAGCCCTTCATGGCTTCGGCCAGATGCTTTTCGATACGGCTTCCGAAACGTTGGCTCACCGGGCGAACTGCAATATGGCAAGCGTAGGCCGACGGATTCTCATCCTCGATCCTGACGTCTACCGGTTCCTTGTAGGAACAATAGGGGGACAGGAGTAAAGCCTGCCGTATCCGGCTGATGGTTTCATCGCGCGACCATTGTTTTCCCACTTTGATCCTGAAACTGAAATCTTGTGCGTGTTCCTTATGGGTGCTGAGCGAAAAGGGGTTACCAACCAGCTTGGAAAAGGGCAGCCTGACAACCTTGCCCCCAGGAGTATCGAGATAAATGTGGGTCGGGCTGATCCGCCGGATTACACCCTCGAGGTCGCTGGTTTGCAGGTGTCGACCGGTCTTCGGATTGTGTTGCAGTCTGAAGAATGCGCCCGCTACCACTTCCTTAAGATAAAACCACACAAGGAGGCCAAGACCGGTGAGTACCAGGGCTGTCAGCAGGTAGTCGTAATATGACCTCGTGCCGAACAGGTACTCCAGACTGCGGAAGAAGTAGGCCGTCCACGCCAGGATTTCGATGGGTACGATGTAGATAATGCTATTTCTCAATCGCTGACTTTCCGAACGGGCCAGCACAAGGCGAATTACCCTGAACAGAACGAATACGGCCAGGCCGGTGAGTGACACGATCACGAATTTTATCATAGCCATTCCTTTTGTTTAAAGATCCGGATGAGGAAAGGTTCGATAAAGTGATTCACGCCATAACACCCGTCGACATCTTTCCCGACCAGGCCGGCGCGTACCAGAGAACGAAGGTGCGTCTGCAAGTCGGGGAAATCATTTCTGAACACACGGAGGAGCTTGCCTTCTGACATTCGTTTGTGAAGGATCAATTGCAGAAGGATAACGTTCCATTCCGCCGGCAGCATTTCAAGTGCTTCCGTGTCCGGTCGATGGGGTGGCTTTATGACGAGCCGTGTTTCCTCAACGCGGACGATGCTGTTGAGCCATGCTTTCATCGCCAGTCCCGGATTTCCATCCGCATAATTAAAATAATGGTTGAACAATCGTGCAAGCGCAATCTCGGAGATTTCGGATTTCCCGTTGTCCAGCGCAAGCTCCAGTCCGCTCGAGCGATGTCGCGTGAGAATAAG
>DASVCT010000083.1:0-10923 GCA_036381475.1 Cyclobacteriaceae bacterium | reverse complement strand
CCGGCAGGTCGATCGCCAGCTTCCGCACTCAGCGCCTGAGCGCGCTGCCCTTCCCCGTGATCAAGATCGGCATCAACCTGGAGCGCGGCGCATTATATCAGGCCATTGACGACCGCGTTGATCGTATGATCGAGGCGGGGTTGTTCGATGAGGCGACGGCCCTGTATCCTTATCGTCATCTCAATGCCCTGCGTACCGTTGGATACCAGGAAGTGTTTGATTATCTCGAGGGGCACTACGACCGGGCGGAGGTCGTTCGCCGTATCAAGCAACACACCAGGCAATACGCCAAGCGCCAGCTCACCTGGTTCCGGCGCGATCCTGGTTACCGATGGTTCGCTCCAGACGAAACGGAGGCCATACTGGATTATATTGCACAGGTGTCGCGCGATGTGAAATCGTGAAATGGAAAAAAAGGTACTCATTGTAACGTACTACTGGCCTCCCTCCGGCGGGAGCGGCGTGCAACGATGGTTGAAATTCGTGAAGTACCTTCCTGAATTCGGTTGGCAGCCTTATGTGCTGACTCCGGAAAATCCTTCGTTCGCGATTCGTGATGAGTCGCTCGTCGCCGATGTGAACCCGGCTGCCGACGTATTCAGGTTGCCCATCTGGGAGCCTTACGACCTTTTCCTTCGCCTGTCGGCCGCTACCGGCGAAAGCAGGCGCACTGCCAAGCCTACTGACCTTGTGGGAGGAAAGCGATCACTTTTTCAGACAATTGCCACCTGGATAAGGGGTAATCTGTTTCTGCCGGATGCCCGACGTTTCTGGATTCGGCCTGCCTCGCGGTTCCTCGAGGGCTTCATTCGCGACAACGGAATCGCCGTGATCGTAACTACCGGGCCGCCGCACAGCATGCACCTCATCGGTGCGAAACTGAAAAAGAAGATTCCCTCACTCCGATGGATTGCCGATTTCCGCGATCCCTGGAGTCAGTGGGGCCTGCTCGACAGCCTGCTGACCAGCGGCTGGGCGCGCGGCATCCATCGCCGACTTGAAGCAAGGGTGCTGCGTTCGGCTGATGTGCTCGTCACGGTGACCCCGTTTTATGCGCGACAGTTTGCGGGGTTGGCAGGCCGTCATGTGCACATGATCCCTAACGGGTACGACGAGGATGATGTGAAGAAAATCCGTTACGTCAAGTCTTCGCGGTTTATCATCCGGCATGTCGGCATTGTAAATGAGCGATGCAACCCGCGCCCTTTCATGGATGCGCTGCGAAACCTTGTTCAGACCGGTGAGGGATTCGCCGAGGATTTGAGTGTGGAATTCGTTGGTGAAGTGCACCCCGCGTTCCGCGCTGAAGTAGAAGCGGATGGCATCCTCGCCCGATATACGTCATTCATTGGAAACATCCCACGCGATGCGCTGATGGAACGGTACGGCGACTCAGCGCTGCTGTTGCTTGTCCTCCATGGCTATCGCGATGCTGAGGGATACCTGCCCGGAAAGCTTTTTGAATATCTCGCGACAGGATTTCCTGTCCTGGGCATTGGTCCTCCCGATGGAGACGCCGCCGCCCTGCTGAGGGAGAGCGGCGCGGGCACCATGATCGGCGCAGAAGATGCGACTGCCATCAAGCAGTATGTGTTGGACGTGTACGCTGCCTGGAAGAAGGACGAAAGTCGCCGCAACGATTCACCCCCAGCAACCTACTCACGGCGAGAACTGACGAGGAGGATGGCAGAATTGTTGCAGTAGGCCGACTACTTCCTTCCTCCAAACATCCTCCTCCACGCTCCGACCACTACCTTTTCCACCTCGGCCGAACTGCGGGTGGCGAGAATAAGTCCACCATACACCAGGGTGATGGCGGCAGACCTGTAGATCATGTCCGTGATAACGTTCGGGGCGGACGGGAGCCAGGTGTTCAGCAAGGCCACGCCAGTAGCGATGAGCGTTACCGTGATAAACGCTCGGGTGAAGGGCTGAATGCGGAGCGTGAACCACACGAAGATCCATTTCATCACGTTAAACAGCGCCAGGGAAAGAGCCGTGCCATAGGCGGCACCGGTGATGCCATACCGTGGAATGAGATATGTGTTCGAGACCACGACGAGCACAGCCAGAAGGATGAGTGTGACCATGTTGAACCAGTAGTATCGCGACATCACGATCACTTCGCTGTTCGGACCGAACGCCATGTCCAGCAATTTTGCGAGGCCGACCCATATCACCACAACGGCGCCGGCTCCGAATACTTCGCCCTTCGGCATGAGCGCAAAGATATTGTCGAGATTAGCCCAGATGCCAATAAGCAGCAGCGCGCCGATGATGAATTGATTTAATGCGCTTTTCTGATAGATCGTACGGACGTCAGTGATATCATGAAGGGCGAATGCACGCGCGATCAGCGTGGCGGATGTTTGTGAGATGGCGCGCTTTGGGATCTCGATAACCGTAGCCATATAAAACGCAGTTGTATATATCGCGTTGGCGGCGAGTCCTGCCAGTCCTGCCACCATCAGGCTATCTAGTTTTCCAATCAGGATCATCGATCCGCTTGTCAGCAGGCTCAGCGTGCTGTAGGAAAAGATTTCCTTCTTCCGCTCGGCAGCGATCGATCGGAAGGTAAGTCCGGGGCCAAGATGTCCCCCGGTAGCGAGGTAAACAACGAGGGCACCAAGGGCGACGAGATAAATAACCACGGTGCCGGTAAGCAGCTGCTCAAAACTGATAACATCAAGGAAGTAGAGGGTAACGAGCAGGGCCTGTAGCAGCCGAAGGCCCACTTCCCGGAGAAGGCTGGGGAACACCAGTTTCATCAGTGCGCGGGAATAGAATTCCAGCAGGGTAATCACCATGACGACGAAGGTCAGCACCAGGATCAGCAACGTATAGTTGGCGACGACTGAAGCGTTGTCGGAGAAAAATCCCAACAGGGGTCCGCGAAAGATGAGGAAAAGGGAAAGGAATATCCCGTACCCGCAAATGGAAAGAAGGAGGACGAGATTGATAAAGCCGTGACCCTTGTCCTTGTTGGTAGTAAAATAAGGAAGGAATCGCAGTATCGTCTGGGCCAGGCCACCCTGAGCGAAAGGTGCAAGGAGGAGCGCCGCGTCGACGATAGTCCGCAGGAGCCCGATCTGCTCCGGGTCAAGAAACCGGGGATAGAGATAAAGGAGATTTACGTACCCGATGGCAACGCCGGCATAGGAAACGATCGAGGTAAGGATGCTTTGCCTGATTGCTCGTCCCATGGGTTATGTCACCGGGAAAAACAGGATATACTGGGGAAAGGACGTCACGCGGATAAGGATCCCAACTTCCGTCAGGACAAGATTAGGGATAAAATTACGGATTTGTGCGGACACAGTCGCGTGTGTGTTGTGTTTGTGTCAAAACATGGGCGATCCCGGAAGATTTTTTTTGCCATGAAAAATCACTTTTTTGAGTTCAAAAGTATTAATCAGGTGGCTATTTTGAGTTGATTTATTAAGTAATTTTGACAAGCAGTCCTGTTGCAATCTGAGACCTTCTTAACTATGATTTGGATAACCGGAATATTGAGTCTTTGCGCCATTGTTCTGGCGGCTTGGGCGCTCTATTCCCGGAGCAGAATCATGGGTCATATCCGCAAACTCGAGGAGGAGAACCAGCGTCTTCGGAACGAAAATGTCAGTATAGGAATAGAAGCACAGGAAAAAGAGCGACGCGACATCGGTCAGGACATGCATGATGAGTTGGGGTCACTGCTGCTGACGATGAAGATGAACCTCGGCCTGATCGAAAAGCAGGGTCTCTTCATATTCGAATCCAACGATGCGCTCAAGGAATTAAAGTACGCATTGGACAGCGCCATCGAGTATGTCAAGAGTGTGTCGCGAATTACGTCGCCTTCATTTCTCGAGAACTTCGGCCTTAGTCGAGCGGTGACGCAGATGGTGAAGCGCATCAATTCGTCGTGCGTCGCACGGGTGGAATTTACGGAAAACGGTATCCCGTTCACCCTCGCTAAGGACAAGCAGCTGCACATCTTCCGTATCATCCAGGAGGTGATCAACAATTCCCTGCGGTACGCGTCTCCCTGGCGCATCCACGTTATACTCAATTGGCAGGACGACGGGCTGACCGTGGAAATCAAGGACGATGGCTACAACTACCGTTTCTCCGAAAAGTATCAGTCGGCCGGGCTTGGCCTCAACAACATCCTGAATCGCGCTGAAATGATCGGTGCGGAGTTCACCAATGAAGGACTTCCTGAAGGCAACATGGCGCGGCTGCGTCTTCCGCTGGAAGTATCGATGAGCAGCGACAAGATATAATAGTCTGCCGAACCGACACGAATGAAGCGTTCTTCCAAAATCCGGGTATACCTGGCGGACGACCACATGCTCTTCCGCAAAGGGTTGATCCGCCTCATTCAATCGTTCCGGCGTGTCGGCGAAATTCGCGAGGCATCGAACGGTAAGGAACTCATCCGCATGATACAGGAATCGCCCCCCGATGTTGCACTGGTCGACCTCCATATGCCGGTAATGGGCGGCGAAGAGGTCTGCGAATGGATTGAAAAGAACCATCCGGATGTCAAGGTGGTGATGCTCACCATGGAAGACGCGGAGGAGTACATCCAACAGCTGATCAGCCTTGGAGCCCATGCTTACCTCTCGAAAGGCGCGCCGCCCGAGGAAGTTGAAAAGGCGATCTACGCGGTTGTCGACAAGGACTTCTATCACAACGAGCTTGTCATGCGTGCCTTGCGCAACTTTACGATACAGGTAAACCGCATTCGCCGCGACGCCCCGCAATTCACGAAGCGGGAACTCGACATCATACGGCTCATCTGCGAGGAGTACACAATGAAGGAAATTGCAGGCCGCCTGGATCTCAGCGAAAGTACCGTGCAAAACCAGCGCGCCGCTATCATGGACAAGATGGCCGTAAAAAATACCGCGGGCCTGGTGAAGTTTGCATTTACCAAAGGCCTCGTGAAATAACAAGCATAGACAATGGACCATCAGCAGATCCGGCCCGAGGTAGGCGAGACGTTCACGAATGAATTTACCTTCAGCCAGGCAGACGTTGAACGCTTCGCGGAAGTTACCGGCGACGTGAATCCAGTACATCTCGACGCTGATTTTGCCGCGACGACGCCCTTTAAGAGACCGGTTCTGCACGGTTTTCTTTCAGGGAGCGTGTTTTCAAAAGTCTTCGGCACGGTGTTCCCCGGCCCGGGTACGGTTTACATGTCGCAGGACATGACCTTCCGACGTCCAATGTACCCGGGAGAACGCTATGTGGCGATCTTTACGATCCGCGAAACGGACCCGCCAAAGGGCATCCTCGTCATTGAAGGGCGTATTGCCGATGAGAAAGGAAAGGTGTGCCTGGAGGGTGTAGGAAGGTTAATGAATAAGGCGGTGTTTAGTGCCTAGCCCCCTCAACGAATGGGAGTATCATCGATTCTTTTGAAGGGTGTACAAAAAAGCAATCGCGCACACCATCGTCCTTTTCACGCCTTATCGACTGCACAAGCCGCAGCTTCCCATTCATGTGGTTGTAGAAGTGATACCCACGCTTTCCCATAATTTCCTCCAGTTCGGATTCAATTTTGTTAAAAAGCGTTTCGCAAATAATGATCGGCTGGTGATCCAGCACAGCCTCGCTGTTGGCTAAAATGAGGTGCTCTGTACCTTCCGTATCTATCTTGATGATGTCAGGGAACGGCTCCTCTTTTTCACGAAGAAAATTATCAAGCGTGGCAATGGGAACTTCGACCTTCTTCATCGTTCTGCCTTCCTTATGTTCCTTCAGATTGCTAATTGCCAGCAGATTGTGTTCCAGATACCGGTATTTATGATGGGTTGCTTCCAGGAACTGCGTCGTTCCGTTTGCATCGCCGAGGGCGACCTTGTATGGGTGAATTCGATCCTCGAAATGATTGATCTTAATGTTTTCCTCCAGGTAGTGATAGGGTCCACTCGCAGGTTCAAAGGAAATGACGCGAATGTTGGGGTTTATGGCAGCCGCAATCAGCGAATAGTATCCCGCATGCGCACCGATGTCACAAAAACAGGAGTGACGTTTGATGAGCTGTTCAAAAATTGAGGTGTATTCCATCGCATACGGTCCTTTCCAGAATACCGTCTGTGTCGTGTAGTTTGTTTGGTTGGTCTTGAATTTGAAGCGGCCTTCTTTGAGATGGATCGTCAGCGTTCCTGAAGGCGGAATCCGAACAGCTTTAGGCAGAACAGGCAGTAACGCCTTGTTTGCGCTCCTGATGAGGCGATTGATGAAAGGGTGATAGATAATTGCGTAAAAAAATTGTTTCACGACCGGTCAGGTTTAAACCACATCGTGGTGTCGAAAAGTCCCGTAGTTGATGTCACACTGGGCCAATTGCGTAACAGACCAAAGATGGGGGCGTAGCGGCGGCGATCTGAGTTGTCCAGAACAAGGATACCGCCGTCTTTGAGTTTTGGTATGGCGTTAAGAGCGCATTCCACCCTTGCCCTTCCGTCAATGAGAATAAAATCAAAATGATTGTCGGGGAACGATCTCACGAAAGCGAAATAATCGCGGTATTCAGACCGTATCCGGAAGGATGGATCGCCTATCAATGACAGATTCGGGAGTACATTTTCCAGCTCATCGGAAAGCGCCTCCAGGCGTGGAGGAATGCAATGATAATCTACGTTGGAAAGGGCGCGTTCACTGAGTTTTTTTGTAACAATGCGGAACCAGTGATCATTATGCTCTACGCTTGTCAGATGCTTGATTTTCGACGCAATGAAAAGCGTGCTGTTACCGCTCCCGTATTCGAATCCGACCATGTCTCGGGTTAATAGTTTTTCCAGAATCACAATTGCAGCCTGGGCAATCCAGGGCGTCTCGCCTTTTCGCCATCGGAATATCTTGTAGTTGAGTTTCAGCAGCGGCCGCAGAATGCGATAGCGTACATATTGAAACGAAAATGATTTTGATCTAACAAAATTGCGCTTGATGAATCGGGAAGATTCAGCAATTCTTTTTGCCGTTTCGAATTTCTCAGCGCTCGACATTGGATAAGAGGTTGCGGTATAGCGCAATCAGATTTTCCTGGGACGTTTCCCATTTCAACGGCCCATGAACAGTCGCGCGTACGCCGTTGGATCCCAACTCCTGCCGTAAGTCCTTGTTACTAAACAGTTGCAGAATTTTTTCGCTGCAATCCTTAGCATCATTAGCCTGGAAAACAAGTCCCGATCTTGTCTCCTCGACAATCCGCTTAAGCGGTGCACTCGAACTGACGAGTACGGGGCGTCCTACCATCATGGCCTCGAATAACTTGTGAGGCACCGTATTGTCTGTGTGCGGATTCGATTTATGCGGGATCACATTCACATCGGTTAGGCTCATGAACGAATAAAACTTTTCGAATGGCTGGCGGCCGAAGAAATATACCATGTCGTCAAGCTTCAAATCTCTTGTTTGCTGCCTTAGTTTATTCATGACTGGTTCGCGACCGCTTCCTACAATAGCCAAAGCGATAGGATAGTCCTTAAGATACTGCATGGCTTCTATTGCTGTATCGACGCCCCGGTGTGGTCCGATATTTCCCGAATAAGTCACCACGAACTTGCCCGCCAGTGGAGCATACACGCGATCAAAAACCGGCTGCTTGAGAAAGTCGAGCTCTTCGGTGTTGGTGACGACCGTTATCTTTTCAGGGACTACCGCATATTCGTCGACCAGTCGGTTTTTCATTTCTTCCACAACTGCGATGACGTGATCACTTTCCTTTACCGCGATCCGCTCAATGTTTGTCCAGCGTGAAGGATTCATGAACAGCGCATTCTTCAGCCGTGCGATCGGATTCTTCTTCCACGCAAACCACGCGCGAAGCGCTTCCGGATAATTCTCGTGGAAGTCGCAGATAACTGGGATGTTCAGTTGCCGTCTCGCGTGTAAGGCTGTCCCCACAATCGGAAGATCATGGACGTGAAGAATGCCTATTTCGTTTTGCCTGACCCAGGCGTTGATCGCCTTTCTGAAGCGCGGATGAGGCCTTCGCATGGACATGATGACGTCCCAAAAGGCGAGTTCAACATCGTTCGTACCTGCGAATATTCTTGTTATTGCAATGCCATCAACGACCTCACGCTCACGCTCCTTAGGTCGCCGAAGGCAAAGCAGGTGAACCCGGAAGCCTGCGTTCAGAAGTGCAAGAGCCTCTTTCCTTACCCGCATATCAGACGGGTAGGGGGCGTTAAGCAGCATGCCAATGTTTCGCGGTCTCATGCAGAGCCACTACAACCCTTTTACCCTCGATCGGTTCTCCCGGATGAAAGCCTCCCAGCTCCGGGGACGTGACTTCGACTGTCCGTTCTGAAAATAATGGCACACCGCCACGGCCAACGCATCGGTGGCGTCAAACAACCTGGGAATTTCAGCAATCCGAAAAAGATTCATCAGCATTTTCGCTACCTGCTCCTTTGAAGCATTTCCGTTGCCGGTGACAGACTGCTTCACCTTGCGGGGCGCGTATTCTGTAATGGGAACTTCCCGGAATAAGGCGGCCGACATAGCGACACCCTGTGCACGTCCCAACTTCAACATCGACTGAACATTCTTTCCGTGAAAGGGCGCCTCAAGCGCCACTTCGTCGGGATGGTATTCGTCCAGCAAAGCCAACACACGGATGAATATCTCCTTTAGCTTTAACTCGTGATTCGCGAACTTGCTCAGACGGATCACCCCAAACTGAACGATCCTAACGTCAATTCCCCGAACGACAATGATCCCATAGCCCATAATGTTGGTGCCCGGGTCCAATCCCAGAATGACTTTCTCCTTGACGGCGCGACTCACGGGGTCAAGTTAAGGCAGTACGGGCAAATTTCCGAAATTGTTGCCCGGATGCTTATTGCCCTGACAACTATTGCCTCCTTATACTTTTTCTTTCTCCTCATACTTCGGAAGGGATGGAAGAGGGTTGTTCAACCACGTACCCTTCGCCCGTCAGATCATCATGCCTTCGTCACCGTTGTCATCGCCGCGCGCAACGAAGCGGCAAACATAGCAAAGTTGCTTGGCGACCTTGAACACCAAACTGCCGGTGACTTTGAAGTCGTGGTAGTTGACGACCATTCGGACGACGACACCGCCACCATTGCGCGAACGTTCCTCGGAAACCCGACATACCGTCTTGAAATCCTGTCTATGAACGGAACCTCCGGAAAAAAAGCAGCCGTCACGGCAGGCGTCTTAAGTGCCCGTGGATCGGTCATTCTTACGACCGATGCCGATTGCAGATTGGGACCTCGCTGGATTGAGCATGTCACGTCTTCCTTTGAACCAGGTATAAAATTTGTATCGGGCGGAGTGCGTATCGGTACAGCCCAATCGATTGGCACACGACTACAGGCAGCGGAGTTCGCCAGCCTGGTCGGCGCCGGCGCGTCGGCGATAGGTCTTGGGTATCCCGTAATGTGCAACGGCGCCAACATGGCCTTCACCCGGGAGGCCTTCCTTGAAGTGGGAGGCTATGCCGGCAATGCCCACATTCCTTCGGGTGATGACGTTTTTCTCCTGCAAAAGATTCACGCCCGCTACCCAGGGTCAGCAACCTTCTGTCCGCATTCCGATGCGGTAGTTGAAACCGCCGCGGTGTCTTGGGGCCATTTTTTGAATCAACGTGTTCGGTGGGGTGCCAAATGGAAACAGGCTGATTCGTTCACAACGCCCGCGCTGGCGTTGTTCGTCGGCTTCGTTCATCTGTCGTGGCTGGTGCTTGTCCCTGTCGCAATCCTTTCCGGCTCCGTGGTAGAGCCGGTGTTGTTGCTCCTCGGCAAGGTGGTGGTCGAAATGCTGTATCTTCGGGACGTCCAGCGCTTCCTTGGCGTGAAATGGAGCTGGGGTGTTTTTTTCATCCTTCAGGTTACGTATTCGATTTATGTCGTGACGGTCGGTGTTCTGGCTAATTTCAAAAAGCCGGCGTGGAAAGGACGAAAAATGGGGCGGACGCCCGTAGAAATGCGCTCCCGATTGGCGGATAACAGTTAAATTTACGGCATGTCCCAACTGACCCTTAAGAATAAATACGAAATCAAGGAACTCGAACTGAACGCCCTGCTTGAGGTGACAGAGGCGATCAACAGCAACGTGCCCGAGGAGTCGCTCTATAAAATATACAATTTCACCCTCAGGTCGAATCTCAGCATCCGGAAACTGGCCCTTTTTGTCCTGGATGAAAAATGGAACTGCAAAGTCAATTTCGGTACCACGACAAACTATTTTGGGGTCGAGTTGCCCGACTACTTCAAGACCCTGAATGGCATCTCGAGTCTGAAGCCGAACGAGAACTCCGAATTCGCAGAATTCGATATTGTGATTCCGATTGCGCACAAACGAAACAACCTCGCCATCGCGTTTGTTGGTGGTATTTACCAGGATGAGTCCCGCTACGATAGCGAGGATGCGCTGAGGTTTATCCAGGCGCTCAGCAACATCATCATCGTGGCTATCGAAAACAAAAAGCTGGCCCGGAAACAACTCGAGCAGGAGGCTTTCCGCAAGGAACTCGAGATCGCCAGCGACGTGCAACAATTTCTTTTCCCGGAACGGCTGCCCTATACGGACAGACTCAAGCTGGAGGCGAGCTACTTGCCGCACGACCGGATAGGAGGGGACTACTATGACTTTGTTCCCATCAACCAAAACCAGTTTCTCATTTGTGTCGCCGACGTGAGTGGTAAGGGAATCCCGGCTGCGCTGATGATGTCGAACTTCCAGGCTTCGCTTCGAACACTATTGCGCCAGACGCCGAACCTTACCGACATCATCGAGGCGCTGAATTACCAGGTTCTTGAAAACGCGAAAGGAGAAAAGTTCATCACGTTCTTTGCAGGCATATATGACCTGAACCTAAAGACCATGGTCTATGTAAACGCAGGTCATAATCCTCCGATTCTCATCGACAGAAAGAAAGGGCTGCAGTTT
>DASVCT010000082.1:0-5144 GCA_036381475.1 Cyclobacteriaceae bacterium | reverse complement strand
TGGCCGTCGCGCAGCGCTTTCCTCGCCTCCTCGGCGGTGATTTTCACCTTGTTACTATCCCAACTCACGCGCAATGACGGCACGTGGTTCGCCACTTTGGGCACGTGGATTTCTGCGGTAACGCCCGGCACGGACGTCGCGTGGTCATGGATAAGCTGTACCTGCTTTTCCCACATATCCCACTCGGCCTTCTCGTCGCGGGCCAGGTAGGCTTCCAGCGCGGCAAGCATCCCAAGGATTTCCTCTTTGTTGACTTTCATGCCCCTGCCTATTGCGTCACCGATCGGAGGCGCATTTTTTTTCGCCGCATCGATATATCGCTTGCGGCCCAGAAGGAGTCCGGCACTTTGCGGCCCGCGCAAACCTTTTCCTCCCGAGAAGCACACGAGGTCAAAACCCATCCCGGTAAACTTCCAGAGATTTTCTGTTGGCGGTACGTCCGCCGCACAATCGATAAATGTTGGGATACCCGCCTTTTGCGCGATCGATACGAATTCCTCCCATTGCACCTTTCCTTCGTAGTTGTTGGCATTGAGGAACCACATCATGGCCGTATTGTCGTTGATGGCCGCCTCCAGTTCCTTTCGCGTCTCTACTTCAACGAGCTTCACGCCGCAATTGCGGATGGCGTGGTCATACCCTATACGATGCGCTTTCTGGATGATGACTTCCGTCTTCAATCCGGTCAGGTCAGCGGGAAGTCGCTTGACTTTTTCCGGATCCCCGTCGGTCATAACCGCGGCCGTACCGAAAGTAATGGCTGAAGCCGCCCCGGTAGTAACCATGGCGGCCTCACACTTCAACAGTTGAGCGATACGTTCTCCGACCGCGTCCTGCAGATCTTCAAGTCTGACGTATTGCAGGGCGGCGTAATTTATCGCCTTGATCGCCTCGGGGTGTGGCAGGGACCCGGTCAACGCCGTGTACGTACCGGCCGCGTTGATGAAGGTCCTCACTCCGAGTTCCTTGAAGTAATCGCGTTCGAAGGAGACTCCTCCCAACACCGGGGCGGGCAGCGCACCCAACAAGGGCAAGGTGACGAGCCCCTTGAGTAATTCCCTGCGTCTGGTCATTTCCTGGTTTGTTTATACGTAAGCGATACAGTCGATTTCCACTAGCGAGTCGCCAGGCACGCCTCCATAGACGGCTACCGTTGTGCGTACCGGCGGATTCTTTCCAAACCTTCCACGGTAAGCCTCGTTCATCGCCTTGTAGTCGGCGAGGTCGTGGAGGTACACGTTCACCTTCAGTACCTTTTCCATCGATGAGCCCGCTTTTTTCAGCTCTTTTTCAAGCTCATCGAGGACGTGCTTTGTGTGCGCCGTGATGTCACCTTCAAAGTGCGCGCCCTTTCCGGCGACATATACCAAATCGCCATGCTTTACCGAGCTGGAGAACAACGGTATTTGTCCGTCCTGGTAGATTTCCCCGGTAACCACCTTTTCCGAATTAGTCGATGCGGCTCTTGCCACACCAAAGCCCAACAAGCCGGCGATGCCAAGTGCAAACTTTTTGAATGCGGATCGTCTGTTTGTATTCATAGTCATAATTTAATTGGTTGATGCCTGTGTTTTCTTCTGCTTCGCCGGAAGCGTGATCTTCCAGATGTGCGCGTCATCGTTACTGTTTTCGATGACATATACGTCGTTGCCCACCATCACCGCGTCCGTCGGTCCTTCAAAACCTTCGACGATGCGGTGGCAGTGCACGCGATAGTTGTCGGCCTTTTGATCGTATTCCAGGTCGAGATGCATGAGGTCCGCCCCCTGCATCGTAAATGGCCGCATCAATACGCTGGTTTTTCCGTACGTCCAACTCAACATGAATCCATCCTTGTTGAATTCATCAATGAGGACACCGTCGAGATCGAAGAACAAGCCCAGCGGCGACCGGTGTGGCGTGAATGTCCCCACCAGCACGCCGGTCGTATCTGCATCCATAACCTTACCCGTCTTCCTGTCGCGATATTCGTTGGCGTCAGGTCCCAGGTTCAACACCGAACTTGTAAAGGGGTTTTTCGGCCGTTTTGGAAAGGTGGGGTCGTTGCGGAAGTAGCGTACACGCCAGGCGTGACTGAAGGGATTAATAAAAGGATCTGTTTTTGGATCCGGTTGCCAGTCTTTGTTTTGCTGCGGATTATCGACCATCCCCATAACCCATGGAAAACCATAGTGTCTGCCTTCGCGCAACCAGAACATATCTTCCGGATGATCGTAGTCGCCGGAGTTGGATACCGCGAACAAATGCCCTTCCGGGGAGAACGCGAGGTCATAGGCGTTGCGGATCCCCTCGGCAAAGAGGTATCCATTTTTCACGAGGAATTCCCTATCGTTCGGAAGATACAATGCCTCCACGTTAACGGGAATGCGCAGGACACAGGCGGTGAGGGCTTCATCACGGGAGCCCGGGTATTCGCCATCGTTATCCTGAACTTCACCATGATCAGTACGCGCGCCGCTGTTGACAAAAATGTATTTCTTGTCGGGGCTTATCACCGTTCCATTGAAGCCGTGATCGAATATGGTCTTTGTACTACCAACATCTTCCGTGATGAACCCTAAACTCCAGTCGCGTTTGCCATCCCGGTTAAGTTTACCCTTCATCATAATGCCCTTGGTACCCTTTCCCCTGTTCACTGAAATGTTCCCAACCAGGAACAGTGTGCTGTCCAGAAACGATGCACCCTGCAGCCGGGTGATGCCATGATCAGCGGCCGTATACTCTTTTACGAGGTAGTGATTGCCGGCAAAGTCTTCGGCAATCCGTATCACATCACCCGAAAACGTTGTGTAATAAAATCGCTTACTCACTGGGTCTATCAGCAGTCGCACGGCATCGGGTCCGATGGCCATATAATGCGATATTTGAATATCATCGCGTAGCGCCGTGGGAACGTGTTGTGCCCGCAGTCCGGTTGACAGTACAAGTGCCAACACCAGGCAAACAGGTCCGCGTAGGAGTATCCGCTTATTCACCGTCACCATTGGAAAGAATTCTTAAATACGCAACCAATTCCCAGCGCTGTTCATCGGTAAGCAAATCGCCATAGGGCGTCATATTGCCTCTTCCTGTCGTCAGTTTCCAGTACAATGCGCCATCCGATTGTCCTTTGACCCCCGGTGATTGGAAGTCGGCCGGCGGTATCGGAAACGAAGCCCCCGCAGCACCGTCGCCGCGGCCTTTCTTACCATGACACGACCAACAATAGAGATCGTAACTTTCTTTTCCACGCTCCGCTGCAGCCGCTACATCAGGGAGTGGATTCTTCAGCGTATCGGCCCACGCCGGCGCCAACCATCGACCTTCCTGGAAATGCGGCGATCGCTCGAACGAAAGAAAGAGCAGTGCGGCAATTCCAGGCAACACAATACCCATCGCCGGCTTTCCTGTTTTCATGGCTTGAAGGGCTTTGCAGCAAGGCCGTTAAGATCCCACACGACTTCCCCACCTGCTACCGTGAGCTGGCACGTCAGCTTCCGATCGCCCGGCATCCGGAATCCCCGGACATCCACAAAACCGAAATCACCGCGATCCAGGCTCAATACGACCACATCTGCGGGCGCGCCGATATCAAGGTTACCCAACTCTTCGCGATGAATCTCACGCGCAGGTGCCCAGGTCGCACACGTGATCACCTCGTTCAGCGACATACCGATGTTGAGCAGCTTCGACATCACGTTGAGCATGTCTTTCATCCCTTTGTTCATGCTGCCTGTATGCATGTCCGTACTGATGGAGTTCGGTCTGAACCCTTGCTGTATGGCCGGTATTGCCTGCTCGTAGGTAAAGCTTCCCCCGCCGTGGCCGACGTCGAAAATGATTCCGCGTTGCTGTGCCTTAGCGACGAAAGGTTCGAGTTTGCCATTGTTGACAATCGTCATCCTGCCCTTCACGTGCGCAAAGCAATGGGTGAAGATATCCCCAGGGCGCAGCTTCTGCATGAACAATGTATCCAGCGAGAGCGGGGGATTGCTGCCACCAAAGTCGACCATCACGGGGATACCCGCAAGCCGTCCCGCCTCAACCGCGCGTTCGGTCGGCACCCAGGTGTGGCCCTCAAAGTGTGCGAGCTTGATCCCCACTACATACTCCTTGTTTTCCTTCGCCACCTTGGCTGTCATGACCGGATCCATGTCGTCAATCGTTTGCTCCCGCTGACCACCGCTCATTCCGTTTCCAACGATGTTCAGGAAAGACAACACGCGTGTGATCGAGTGGTCGATGGTCTGCGCCTTGAAGGTTGCGAAATTCCTCCACCCTGCTCCACCGACGTCTACTACAGTTGTAACTCCAGAGCGCAGGGTGAAGCCGTCGGGCGGGAGTGCTGAGAAACTATTGCTGAGATAATGGTCCGGCTCGGTGCCGAAGAAGTGGTGACCATGGATATCGATGAGTCCGGGTACCACATACATCCCTGATGCGTCGATCACCTGGGTCGCGGGCTGATTGATGGAGGGTGCAACCTGCACGATCTTTTCATCGCGGATGGCGACGTCCATGATGCCATCACGTCCATTTTTCGGATCGATAACGTGACCGTTCTTTATGAGGATGTCGAGCGTCTGCGCATGAACGTGAACAGCGATTGCGGCAAGCGCGAAAAACAAAAGGATTCCTTTTCTCATGATGCTGGATTTTACAAGGTCGGAGGTCCAGCATTAAGATAAAGAGAAAAAAACCGCATCACCAACACTTTTTATTGCGCGGCAAGCCAGGTTAATCCTTAGCGTTTGCGCTGCAAAACGCACACCGAAACGCACACGGGAGGGAAAGATTGAAGGGTTGAAGAATTGAAGAGTTGAATAAAAACCGCTAAACGAAGCGGTCTCGTTATTGGATCTGGCTCATTGGAATCAGGTAGACGCGTGTCTCCCGATGGAAAATTGAAGAACCAAAGAATTGACAGGCTGATACAGCCTGCACTTCACAAGCCCATTCCCATGATTCCAATAAGCCACATCCAATGTCCCCATCTCCATCATTTAGGGGTCATTATTCAATCTTCAACTCTTCAACCCTTCAACCTTTCTCAGGTACCACACTGAAGAGTTGAATAGAAACCGCTAAACGAAGCGGTCTCGTTATTGGATCGGGCTCATTGGAATCAGGTAGACGCGTGTCTGCTGATGGAAAATTGAAGAACC
>DASVCT010000081.1:0-10890 GCA_036381475.1 Cyclobacteriaceae bacterium | reverse complement strand
GTCGACCCACGCGCAAAGCCGGTTACCCTTGCCGACGTCGTGAAAGCCATGTATGGAAACGACGATGTCTTGCACACCTGTGTCCTGGGACTCAAGGAATGCTCGGATAAGTTTCCCTGTCCCATTCATGCACAGGTCAAGGGGTATCGTGACCATGTTCGAAAGGTCATGAAGGAAACGACTGTTCAAAGTCTCGTTAAAGATCTTACGAAGGGCCGCACCTTCCTCAAGAATGTGAAGCCACGCAAATCCTCCCGGTAAGGGAAATCCATCGTTGATAAGCTACATAAATGTTATAACACGTTTCGTTTCGTGTTGCGACAAAATTCGCCATAACGTCCCAAAAAAAGACAAATAAATCCTTTATCTCTAATAAAAGATAAAGTTATCTTTTATTATCTTGGGCAGTCTTATGCTAATGACAAACCCCTATGTCTTCCAGAAGCTTTATTGAATACCTGCTCAATCCCAGGAACTGGTGGTTGCCGCTGCTGATCATTTTCACCGCAAGCATCGCAGGTGTGTTTATGATTGGTCTTCACACGTATACGGAAGCTCCGCCGATACCCGATTTTGTGGATAAGAACGGCACGGTAGTATACGGTAGGGATGACATTCGCAATGGTCAGATGGTCTTCCAGAAGTATGCGCTGATGGAGTATGGCAGTATGTTCGGAGATGGTGGTTATCGTGGGCCGGACTATTCGGCGGAGGCATTGCATCTTACGTCCATGTTCATGTCTGAGTACTATAACCGTGACGTCGGCGCGGCGGATGAAAAAAGTATTGAAGCGCTTGGTGTTGGTGAAAAGGTGAAGACTACCATTAAAGCCAACACATATAATAAAGAGGCAAACCAGGCGATCCTGGACGATGCGCAAGCGTATGCTGCCCAGCGGCTTTCCGGCTATTATTTTCAGGTATTCACAGACCCTGAACATGAACAAGCATTCTTGCCTTCAGGATACATCGATGACCCGGAGGAGATCAGGCAGCTCAGCGCCTTCTTTTTCTGGGGCGGATGGGTGTGCGGTGTGAGTCGGCCAGGGAAGACATACAGTTATACTCACAACTGGCCCTACGATCCAGATGCCGGCAATGCGCCAAGCCCCGCGGTCGTGATCTGGAGCATACTAGGCTCGTTGGGACTCGTCGTTGGCCTTGGCATCGTGCTCTATTATCATGGCAGGATGGAAAAGCTTGACGACGCTGCCTTCACTACCCGCGCCGCGCCGCTCATGACCCGTACTAGCGTCGGCGGATTCAGACCGACACGCACACAACGCGCTACTTATAAGTTCTTTTACGCCGCTATAATCCTGTTTGGGTTGCAGGTACTGGCGGGCGTGCTCACCGTGCACGATTTCGTTGGCTTTGTAAATTTCTTTGGATTTAACATTTCAGAGGTCCTTCCTGTTACCGTGACGCGCAGCTGGCATGTCCAGCTTTCGCTGCTCTGGATTTCCGCGTGTTGGATTGGCGCTTCCTTCTTCGTCATGCCTATGTTATGTCCGCGTGAACCTGCACGGCAAAGGGCATTGATAAATCTGGTGTTTGGACTCATTGTCGTGCTGGTGGCAGGGGCGCTGGTCGGTTTGTTCATCGGGCCGAAAGGGATGAGTGGAGATGCATGGTACTGGATTGGCCATCAGGGATGGGAATACCTCGAGCCTGCCAAAGTGTGGCAAGGCATGTTGTACCTTGTCTTTGGGCTTTGGGTGATCATATTGTACAGGGGACTCCGACCCGTGATGACGATGAAGAAACCCTGGGCGCTGCCCAACTGGCTCATCTATGCAACGG
Organism: Cyclobacteriaceae bacterium; assembly: GCA_036381475.1. Lineage (GTDB taxonomy): Bacteria > Bacteroidota > Bacteroidia > Cytophagales > Cyclobacteriaceae > ZC4RG29. The sequence continues at coordinate 9,087 of DASVCT010000081.1, read as the reverse complement.
CCAGCATCCTGGTGTTGCTGTGTTCCGGGTTGGTATTCACACCCACCACGAATTTTGTAATTGCTGATTTCTGGCGCTGGATGGTCATCCATATGTGGGCGGAAGCGTTCTTCGAGGTGTTCACTACCATCCTCGTAGGATATTTCATGGTCCTCATGGGGCTTGTCAACGAGCGCGCAGCTATCCGGGTTATTTATCTCGCCTGCCTGCTCTTTCTTGGATCCGGCCTGTTGGGAATCTCTCACAACTTCTACTGGAATGCGAAACCGGTTTTCACCATGGCATTGGGATCGGTCTTTTCGACGCTGCAGGTTGTACCGCTTATCCTGCTGACCCTGGAGGCCTGGCGGTTCAGTAAATTGCCCAGGAACCTGGGCAATGGCAGGCCAGGAACGTCGGCATTCGGTTTCCCTGAAGTATTTCTGTTTTTGATCGGCGTGAACTTTTGGAATTTCTTTGGTGCTGGCGTCATGGGCTTCATCATTAATCTGCCGATCGCAAACTATTACGAACACGGAACCTACCTGACGGTAAATCATGGGCACGCAGCGCTGATGGGGGTGTATGGGAACCTCTCGCTTGCGGGTATCCTGTTTTGTTGCCAGTTGTTGTTCGATCCTATTGCCTGGAATCCGAAACTCGTGCGGACGGCGTTCTGGTCGATTAACGTCGGGCTTTTACTGATGGTCGCCATGGACCTTTTCCCCGCCGGGATGCTCCAGTTCAACGCTGTTGTCGAGAACGGTCTTTGGTTTGCGAGAAGCAGCGCGTTTATCGAGAGCGCGACATTCCAGACACTCACGTGGATGCGCATTGCAGGTGGCGCGCTCTTCACCGTTGGGGGTGTCATACCACTTGTCGTGTTTATTGTTTCGAACCGGCGTCGGCTGAAGAATGTTTTGGAAAAGGGCGGCCCTTTGTCAGACGGCGATCGTGATGCCGTATGCGCTGTCAAGACGGAAATGGACGTCCCGGTCTGAACTGCGGTGATTGATTTTAGGGGCCGCATCCAGGGCTGAACGCGCCCCGTCCGGAATGTTATGGATTAGGCCGGTTGCGGGCTTATTCTTATATTTGACATTCTGACAGTGATGCGGAAAGTAAACCGAAATATAGGGTTCTGCTTGATAGTCAGCGTGCTGGTTGGCGTCGGTGTTTTGAAAACCCACCCGGCTGCAGCGCAGTCCAAGCGGGTGATCCAGTTATCGGGTATCGTGCTGGGGCCGGATAGCGCTTCGTTTGTTCCTGGCGTGCACGTTTATGTGCCCAAAGCGGGGAGGGGGACTACCACAAATGAGGTGGGTTTCTTTTCCATGCCGGTGTTAGTGGGGGACAGCATCGTGATCAGTGCCGTGGGGTATCACCGCCAGCATTACATTGTCCCGCCTTCCGCGAGCGAATACCAGACGATCATCGTCACGATGGTTGAGGACATCACTTACCTCAAGGAAGTTGAGATTGTGCCTTTCCCCACAGAAGAGGTATTTAAGGAGGCCGTGCTGGCACTCAATGTGCCAACGGAAGCCATCGATGAAAAGAATATGAATGCGGAGCTGTTGGCGTTGATGCTGAAGACCACCCCACCGGACGGGCCTCAGAACCAACGTTACTCGCTTGAACAGTGGGCGAATGCGCAGAACAGCAAATACCAGCCTGTCACCAATCCGCTGCTGAACCCTTTCAACTGGGCGAAGTTTTTCAATTCGCTGAAAAAGAAGAAATAGGGGGAATTGGATCCTTTTTGCTATAATTGCAACCCCGTGTGGCTGCTCTTCTGTCAGTCACTGGGATACATGGTTCGGGGTGTAGCGCAGCCCGGTTAGCGCACCACGTTAGGGACGTGGGGGTCGGTAGTTCGAATCTACTCACCCCGACAAGCCCGCCTGCACTACTTCGATAAGAGTGGAGGTGGGCTTTTTTTGACTGTGCTTCTAGAAAGGCATTTCTAAAGGCGGGCTTGTCGGGGCAGGCCCCGACTTTATCAACCCCGACTTAGTTAAGCAGCCCGGCTTGTCCCGACGAATTGCGACGGAAGGAGCAATGAGTCGGGATTAGCGCACCACGTTAGGGACGTGGGGGTCGGTTTGTCCCGACGAATTGCCGTGATGGGGCAATGAGTCGGGGTAGTTCGAATCTACTCACCCTGCCTGCCCCGACGAACAGAGCGAGTCGGGACTGTTAGCTGAAAGAATGAAATTTCTGTTAGGTAAATCTCAGCAGTGTATTACGTCTACATCATCGAGTCACTTTCTACTGGCCGATGGTACTATGGTTCCACTAAAGACCTTGAGGAAAGGCTACGCTACCACAATCGGGGTTGGAATCGTTCGACAAAAGGACGAGGGCCTTGGCGGTACATCTTTATGAGGCCGTTTCGAACTGCTGAGGAGGCGAGGGAGTTTGAATTTCATCTAAAGAAACTTCGTCGCAAGCAATACATACTTTCGAAATACAGTGAATTTTTTTTGGAGGAAGTTCTCAACCAGCCCGGCCTGCCCCGACGAACACAGTGAGTCGGGACTGTTAGCTGAAAGAACGAAAATTTCTGTTTGGGCATATCTCAGTAGTGTATTACGCCTACATCATCGAGTCACTTTCTACTGGTCGATGGTACTATGGTTCCACTAAAGACCTTGAGGAAAGGCTACGCTACCACAATCGGGGTTGGAATCGTTCGACAAAAGGGCGAGGGCCTTGGCGGTACATCTTTATCAGGCCGCTTCAAACTGCTGAGGAGGCGATGGAGTTTGAATTTCATCTAAAGAAACTTCGTCGCAAGGAGTATATCACTTCAAGTTTCTGATTTTTTCTATTTTGAAAACCTGAAATGAAACCAACAACGCCTCGGGACGTATCCTACTCCAAGATTTGCAGATTCAAGGGAATGATAAAACCGCGGACGGGTCATTTTAGTTGAAAGAATATGAAAGAAATATGAAAGCTGCAGTCCTCGAAAAATTCGGAAGTGTTCCACAATACAAAGACTTTCCTGATCCACCGGCAGGCGAAGATGATGTGTTAATTGACATGAAGGCCGTTGTACTCGAAAACTTCGACAAGGTAACAGCGGCGGGGACGCACTATGCAAGCAAACATATGTTCCCGAGCTTTCCCGCAATCCCAGGACACAGTGGCGTTGGCACCTTACCGGATGGGACATTGGTTGCTTTCGGTGGTGTACAGCCGCCTTACGGCACCATGGCTGAAAAGGTGGTTGTTCCACACCAACACAGAAATCGCATAATGCCTGTTCCAAAAGGAATTGATCCATTGATCGCAGCTGCACTGCCAGCATCCGCGCTTACGTCATTTCTTCCATTGAACTGGGGGGCGAAATTGCAAAAGGGGGAAACGCTTCTAATTAATGGTGCGACGGGAGTCTCCGGAAAAATTGCGACACAAATTGCAAGACTATTAGGAGCAGGACGGATCGTCGGAACGGGCAGGGATGACGCTGGCTTGCAAAAGCTGCAGGAACTGGGAATGGATGCAGTGATCGACTTGAAGCAATCTGATGAACAAATCAAGGACGCCTTCATCAAAGAAGCGGGAAAGGGATACGACATTGTACTCGACTTCCTATGGGGCCATCCAACGGAATTGCTATTGAAAACAATTATTCCCAGGGAAGCAGGATTTGCTAAACACCGCACCCGACTTGTTCAGATAGGGCAGTCGGCGGGTGAAAGCATCACGTTAAGCGCCGAGACGCTTCGGACCTCAGGACTTGAACTGATGGGTGTCGGTAATGTTTCTCCCGAAATCCTCCTGGTAGCGGTACAACAAGTCTGGGATTGGATACAGCAAGGTAATTTGAGCATTGACATCGAAAGCGTACCCTTGAAAGACATCTCGGAAGCATGGAATAGAAAGACAAGCGGGAAAAGACTTGTGATAGTACCCTGACAGGCAGCGCGGGCATCCCCAGTGAGCCCATCATAGCTTTTCTGACAAATGTAACCCCAGCATTGCGCATGTTTTGTATTTTTGACTGCGCGAGGCGCTGAAATCGCCGTACAGGGATCCCATCACAACATGAGACTAAAGCACTTTAACCTGGTACTGGGTTCACAGATTTTCAAAGCGTGTGCTGACGAAGCACGCCTGAGAATCCTGAATCTCATTTTCGAGAACGGCGAAATGTGTATTTCCGACCTTGAGCGGATCCTGGAATTCACCCAGGCGAAGACATCCCGACACATCATCTATCTCAAGAATTCCGGCATGCTAACCCATCGCAGGTATAACAACTGGATTTTCTACCAGATTAAAGACGAAGTCTATGAGATCGTAAATCAGATCCTCCAATTCGTCAGAAGAGATCAACAATTGCAACGGGACATCAGCCTGTATAAGACGTTGTATTCGAACCGGGAACTTTCCATCAATAAGGTCGAGCGCGAAGAATGGCAGAACCGGGTTGCCCGGCAGCCTGGATAGAACCATCAGGTAACCATCCCGAATCAAACGCTTTCTGCGCCGATTTCGTTTCTCTTTCAGGATGCACTATTTTTGGTGCCAACCCATGAAGTACAAGGCTGTTTTTTTCGACCTCGACCATACCCTTTGGGACTACGAGACCAACTCGCGCGAAACGCTGAACGAAATGTTCGAACGGCACGGGCTCGCTCAAAGAGGGGTGCCCAACGCAGATGCGTTTGCGAATGTGTTTGGGCGAATCAACGACCATCTTTGGTATCGATTTGACCGCGGACTGATCACCAGCGAAACGATCCGGAAGGAACGCTTTATCACCATCCTGCGTGCGTTTGGGATCGACGATCCCGACCTGGCTTCCCGGTTATCGGAGGATTACCTTCATGCCTGTCCGCGCCGATGCAACCTGATGCCGCACGCCATCGACACGCTGCAATACCTTTCAGACCGCTATGCGCTCACCGTCGTCACTAATGGATTTGATGAGATCCAAAAGGTGAAGCTGACATCAGGGAATCTTCTGAACTATTTTGATCACATCGTTACATCGCAAAAGGCGGGATGCCGAAAGCCCGCCAGGGAGATCTTTGAATATGCCCTCCGCTCCAACGCGGTCCGGGCTCATGAAGCCCTCATGGTGGGGGACAACCTGATCACCGACATCGGTGGAGCATACAACGCATCCATCGACACGGCCTTCTTCAATCCTGGCGGCACGCGTCACGACACTCCGGTAAACTACGAGATCAGCAGCCTGATAGAACTGTGCTCGATACTGTAAAGGGTGAACGTAACGCCTACCCTTTGTCCGGCATATGTTCTATCTTGGCATCCAAAACATTATTGACCAAACGAATTCATTATGCCCAAGGGATTTTTCAATGTCCCGGTCCCTAAAAATGAACCGGTGCTTTCTTACGCTCCCGGATCGCCAGAGCGCGAGTTGCTTAGTCAGGCGATCAAGTCGGCGCGGTCCACAATTACCGAGATACCGATGGTTATCGGCGGAAAGGAAATAAAAGGAGAACGAAAGATCGCCATCCGGCCGCCGCATGATCATCAGCACACCCTGGGGTATTTTTTTGAGGGAGACGTGGCTCACGTTACGCAAGCCATCAAGGCCGCCCTGCAGGCACGCACGGCCTGGGCCAACCTGGGTTGGGAGCAGCGGGCATCCATATTCCTTAAAGCGGCTGAGTTGCTGGCAGGGCCCTGGCGTTACAAGATCAACGCGGCTACGATGCTTGGCCAGTCAAAGAATGCCCACCAGGCGGAAATCGACTCGGCATGCGAACTTATAGACTTCCTTCGCTTCAACGCGTACTACATGGCCAGCATCTATGCTGATCAGCCGGAGTCGTCGCCGGGTGTTTGGAACAGGATGGAATACCGGCCCCTGGAGGGCTTTACCTTTGCGCTGACGCCGTTCAACTTTACAGCCATTGCAGGCAATCTGCCGACATCTATGGCGATGATGGGCAACACAGTCATCTGGAAGCCGGCCTATACCCAGATTTATGCCGCGCATGTCATCATGCAGGTACTGCGTGAGGCCGGATTGCCGGACGGTGTGATCAACCTGATTTATGTAGACGGACCACTGGCCGGTGATGTGATCTTCAGTCATGCCGACTTTGCCGGGATCCACTTTACCGGCAGTACGGCGGTATTCCGAAGTATCTGGAAGACTATTGGCAATAACATCGCACAATATCGGTCGTATCCTCGTATCGTCGGTGAAACCGGGGGCAAAGACTTCGTCATGGTGCACAGCAGCGCCGATGCACGCGAAGTTGCGACGGCCCTCGCGCGGGGAGCATTCGAGTACCAGGGGCAAAAATGTTCAGCGGCGTCGCGCGCGTACATTCCCTCCAACCTTTGGGAGGAGGTGAAGGAGCGCCTGATTGCCGACATCAAAAGCTTCCGCATAGGTGGTGTTGAGGACTTTGGAAATTTCATCAACGCAGTAATTGATGAACGGGCCTTCAACAAGATTACAGGGTACATCGAACAAGCCCGGAAAAATCCGAAAAACAAATTTATTGTCGGTGGAGGTTCCGATAAGTCAAAGGGATACTTCGTCGAACCCACCGTCATCCTTACAGAAGATCCGTCCTCAGCCACCATGTGTGAAGAAATTTTCGGCCCGGTGCTCACCATTTATGTTTATCCTGAGGACAAATATGAGGAGACGCTTGCGCTCGTCGACCACACTTCACCCTATGCGCTGACAGGCTCGATCATGGCGAAGGACCGTTACGCCATCGACCTGGCAACCCGGCGTCTCGTCAATGCCGCCGGCAATTTTTACATCAATGACAAGCCTACGGGAGCCGTCGTGGGTCAACAGCCGTTTGGTGGTGCCAGGGCTTCCGGCACCAACGACAAGGCAGGCGCTCGAATGAACTTGCTGAGGTGGGTATCCGCGCGGGTAATCAAGGAAACGCTCGTGCCGCCAACGGACTACCGCTACCCATTCCTTGGTGAGGCGTAGCGGTGGTAGAGGGCGGCAAGTACATCTCTGGTTTCCGGCCGCAGTATGTAGACTGCAAGTACCGCGCAAAACAGTGCGGCAACGACCGACACGATGATCAGACGCCTTTGTGAGAAATGGGAGCGAAGGAAAGCGATGTCGGCTGCCAGTATGCGCGCCTTGGTAACCGATAGTACGACGGGGGCGAGCATCAGATAACCGAATCCAAATGCGGCCAATGCCATGGCCGATTGCGGAAGTACAGGGAGGTACAACGTAAGCATAACCAGCATAAAGCCCGATGTCGTAAGCCGGACGACAAAGAGGGCCATTCTTGAATTGCGGTGTCCGAGTTCCGGAATGCACATGGCGAGTGCATTCAGTGCAGCAAGCAAATAAAATCCCTTGTGATACCAGGATTGCAGGGCGATATCAAGAAAGATATCATCGTTGGCGAGTACACCGCAAAGTGGATAGGCCATTGCCGCCGACAGCCGTATGCCAAGGTAAACATAGGGTCGCCATTCGGGTTTTCGGACGGATAGCGATCGTACCCACCGCGCAGACATTAGGGGTGCCACCACGATCAAACCGATGAGAAGGAGATCTCGCCAGTGCGGATGCATGAAGGCAACCAACACGAGAAGGAGAAGCGGCAGGATAATATTCTTTCTTAGCAACAAGCGCCATCGCGGGCCACGCATGATCATCGCGGCGTGGACGAACGTTGGCGCGAGGCACGCGATGACGTACCACAGCCTTCGTTCACCCAGTACCGAGTACTGGATGTTGTCGGGAATGCTTTCGCATCCGGCCCGGCTATATAATAAGAGCGCCAACGTGTAACTCCAAATCGTAAACAGTGCATACGACCGGTTCAGCTTGCGTCGCTTCCAAAGGAAACGCAGCACATACCAGGCGTGTGCGACCATGATCGCAATCAACACCGCGCCGGTAATGATCCATTGGTCACGCAGCCGGGAAGGCAGCTGGTCGCTGACGAGATCAACCGCCTCCCAGTTGATGTAAATCAGTATGGCTGCGGGCAGGATCGTAATGACCGGTGGCCACCAGGATGACTTTTCGCTGGACAACGATTTCGTCATGCTTCCGATTCTTTGTACCAGGTAATCTTGCGCGAGAAATACATTAGCACGCCTACGACCAGGAACAGCCCAACGCTGCCGATGAGGAGCGAGAAATCCTGCTGCAGAATGATCACGAAAATAAAGGCATAAAATACTGTGAGCATGAGGCTGAACAGGATGGTGTGTGATGACTCACGCAGAAAAGTGCGGGCGTACCACGAGACCAGCAATACGGTGGCGGCTGTGGCGATCCAGTAGGCGGCATTGAAACCCAGCTGTTCCGAAATGCTAAGCAGCAGTGTGTAATAGATAATCAGGGCCGCGCCAATCAGGGCATATTGGAAAGGATGGATTCGTATCTTATGGATGATCTCCACCATAAAGAGTGACACGAATGTGAGTAGGATAATGAGTATCGCGTACTTAGACGTGCGCATGCTTTTCTGGTACTGGTCGACAGGTACCAGGAGGTTGACACCAAACTCCGATCCTTCGAGTACCTTTTGACTTCCGGTCCACTGCTGTGGGAACGGACGGTTGAAGTGGAGGATGTTCCATTGCGCGGTAAAGTCGTTTTCATTGACCGTGCGTGTTTCGGGTAAAAACTTTCCGTCAAAGCTGGGATTCCCCCAGGGGCCAGCCAGGTTGACGGTTGTTTCCTTTCCAACCGGAATGAAATTCAGTGATTGGCTCCCCTTGAGATTGAGCGTGAAGTCGACATCTGGCTTGAAGTCTGACGCCGACGACCACCCTGCCTTTGAGGCAATCCCTGGTGTTGCGTTTCGGACGGCGACGTTCTCCCTTCCATAAATGTCAGCAACAGGTTCCGAGTTGAGTTTTGTGCCACCGGACGAAACAACAGGTGTGACACTGATGCCGCCAAGGTCTTCGATGCCGACGACGAAGCGCGCATTTGCCCATTGCACGCTTTCCGTTGGTACGTCCAGGGCGGCAAGGTCTGGCGCCTTGAATTTTGCCCGCGTTGAAAGGGTGGACCGGTACACTACGGCGTCAAAGATGCCGCGATTCAATACTTCCGGCTCAACCTTACCCGTGATGGACAGTTGTTCAGGAAGGAAGTACGCATAC
>DASVCT010000080.1:0-7948 GCA_036381475.1 Cyclobacteriaceae bacterium | reverse complement strand
CTGATCGAAGAGGCGAAAAAGTACAATGTCAACGTCACATTCTACGATAACTATGATGACTCTTACCCCGACCATCCGGGTTGGGATGAGGATGTGATCTGCCGCGATCCCCAGGGAGCGCTTATGAAGGGAGGAGTCTGGGAGGGACACCAGTCCTATCTCATCAGCAGTTACAAGTACGCAGTAAAGTCGGGCCTTGACAGAGTAAAGTTCACGCTTGATACGTACCCGGTAGAAAAGGCGTACTTCATCGACGTGCTGTCAGGAGGATACAACTGTGGCAGAAAATATGACTTCAATCCCGAAAGTCCCGCCGGCGCAATAAAAAATTTCGAAGGCAAAAAGATGATCATCGAGGCGTTCAACAAACGCGGTATTGACATCGCGACCGAAGACTTCAGCGGTTACTTCGTGGGCCACGTGGGAACGTTTGGAAATATCATCGCTTTCGACAACGTCTATTTCGAAAATGAAAAGGCGATTCCCTTGATCCCCTTCATCTACCATGGCAAGACGAGTTACGGGATGAAGATCAGCAAGCGTTCCGAGAATCTGAGACGGTTTTTGTATGGTCACCGCGCGGAGAAGTTTACGAACAAGAGAACCGTATTCACAGCCGAAGAATATTTGCTTGACGCGCTGCCGAAACAAAAGCTCTATGGGAAAGAAATGAAAGCCTATTTCAGTGAAGGTGATAACGAACGGGTAGTGTATGAGGATGGGAGTGTTGTCGAGGTTAATGTGAAGGCGGACACCTATAGTGTAACGCTCCCCGACGGCCGCGTCATCGCACGAAACTACACCAGTTTCGTACCGATGGACGAAGGTGTTTTCCTCGCGTGCAGCAGGGACGGCGGCACGTTCCGCTATCCGGTTCCGAAGGACTGGACTGATCCGGATGCGGTGCGGGTGTTGCAGATGCTCAAAGACGGAAGCCGTCAAAGAATCCCGTGTTCGCTGAAGAATGGTACACTTGAGTTCCAGGCCAAACCCGGCGTGCCATATAAGATTAAGTATCTTTATGTCGAGTAACCCGGTTAGTCGATCGTATGAAGGCACAAACACCCGATGTAGGGAGACGGAAGGCCACGCCCGAGCCGACCGCCGACCATCCGATCGAAGGCGTCGCCACTAATCCCCATTACGATCCGCAACGCAAAAGTCTGGGGGATGTCCAGAGGTTTGCCCGCAGGATGAACCTGGCTGACATGAAACCGGTCGCCGACCCGGCGGTCTGTTCGACCACCTTTTGCCTGGTTCACGAGGGAAGGGAATACCTCGCCTATCAACCCGATGTTCAGGCAGGCATAGTCCTTCAGTTGCCTGCCGGCACGTACCGGGCCGAAGCGTTTGACACGGGCACGGCCGAAAGAAAGATATTCAAGGTCACTTCCGCCGAAAATCCAAAGAATTCAGCAAGCCGGATACCTTCACGGAGGACTGGCTCCTCTACCTCCGGGCCGATACCTGATCGATCTCCCGGCATTTCACCACTCGTCCGAATATCCTTTGATGTAAACAATATGATTATATATTTGTATATAAAAATGGGTATGTTTTACATACCGATCACATAAACCTTGTACTGCACTCTAAAAATGGTGTCATGAGAAAATCTAACTTCACCGGCGTCTTACGCTTGTCGGTCGGTTCCCTGACCATGGGAATTATTTGTATTCTCCTTCTGGCGGGAACGGGCCAACAGGCCATCGCGCAGCAGAAATCCAGGATCATTACGGAGGAAAACTCCAAACCTGGCACGACGGACTGGATCATCACGAAAGTGTACCGTCATGACAACGAACCTTACGACAGCGGGTGGCACCGCCGAAAGGAAATCGAAGGGTATGTGTCGCATACTTCAATTCGCCCTGGTGAGACGCTGAAAGTGTATGTTAGCACGGATCCTGCCGACAAGTTTTCGCTTGACATCTTTCGTATGGGATATTACGGAGGCAAGGGCGGACGCCTGATGAAGTCGTTCAAATCGCTGAAAGGCAGTCCTCAACCAACACCCGAAGAAGGCGTAAAAAGTGTCCTCGAGTGTAACTGGAAGGAGAGCGTGAGCTTCGCTATCCCTAAGGATTGGGTTAGCGGGGTATATCTCGGAAAACTCACGACCCAAAACACGGATGCGCAAGCCTATGTGATTTTTATCGTACGCGACGACCGGAAAGCAGACATACTCTTCCAATGTTCCGACATGACCTGGTTGGCTTACAACCGGTGGACCCAATGGCACTCGTTCTATGACAGCAAGACAAGCCAATGGGCCGCACGGGCTCCCGATAACTACAACGTCAGCTTTGACCGGCCATATGCACTTTACTGGAATGGATACCCTGCCGGCTTTGAACCGCTTACGAACGGTTCGGGTGAGTTCCTGATGACGGAATTTCCCCTCGCGTTCTGGCTCGAGCGGGAAGGATATGACGTTACCTATATTTCGAACGTGGATACCCATGCCGACGGCGAAGGATTGCTTCGCGGAAAAGTCTGGCTTTCGGTAGGGCATGACGAATACTGGACCCAGGAAATGTATGACAATGTGATGAAGGCCCGGGACGCAGGCGTAAGCCTGGCCTTCCTGTCCGGCAACGCGGTGTCCGGAAGGGTGAAATTGCTGCCGTCATCTGACGGAAGGCCGAACCGGATCATGACCATGGTAGACCGCGGATTTCACGAGGAGGAATTGATGGGTTCAAGATCGTACGGCGTCGGGCTTGCCGACTGGACATGCGTTGCGCCGGACCACTGGGCGTTCGAAGGCACAGGAATGGAAAAAGGAGATAAGGTCAAACAGCTTGTGGGTTGGGAATTCCATGGTCCTCCACTTGCAGAAAATGTGCGGAACCTTGTGGTACTTGCAGAAGGATTCGTTACCCGGTATGATGGGACGTCTACCAACCGGAAGTATGCTGCAACGATCTACACGGCAGAAAAAGGAAATTACGTATTCAACGCCGCCACCTGCTGGTGGACCAAAGTGTTGTCGGCACCCCCTGCGTATATGAATCCACCGTACATGTATTTTTCAGAAGGCGACAAGCGCGTTCAAAGAATCACGCACAATGTCCTCGACAAAATGATCGCCGTCAGTCCGCTTAAGTTCTAATTATCTATTTTCGTTCGATGAGGAAATTTCATATTGTACTCCTGTTGAGCTTCGCTATAACGCGGTGCTCAAACGATACCCCTCCGCCCTATAACGGGCTACCTGAAGACCTGATCCATCCGACCGGCAACACCGTCCTGGAAGACTCTATATTATATCATCCGGTTCGCGTTGATGAGGCGGGACACATCCTTCCCTGGTTTTCGGCCAACCTGGGCGAATCCTATGACCACGTGTTGAACCTGGTCTGGGATTTCTGGAGGAATATGGAGGTCGATTCCAATGGGATGCAGTATTATATGAACCACCAGGTGTGGAAACCCAATCACGACAAGCGTGGACTGGGCGGAGATCAGCTCATGATGGCGCTATCCTCCTGGAATCTGTACTACAATTATACAGGCGACCAAAGGCTCATCGATAATATGAGATATATGGCCGACTATTATTTGGCTCATTCGTTGTCATCACCCGACAGCGAATGGCCCAACCTGCCTTATCCTTATAACACGAATGTCGAATCGGGCATCTACGATGGCGATATGATCCTGGGCAAGGGTTATCTGCAACCCGACAAAGCCGGGTCGTTCGGTTATGAGTTGGTTCATCTCTACAAGAAAACCGGCGATGAAAAATACCTCGACGCGGCGGTGAAGATTGCCAACACGCTGGCCTCGAAAGTGGAGAAAGGAGATAACGATAATTCGCCATGGCCTTTTAAGGTAGATGCGGAAACCGGCGACGTGGGAATCCTGGCGGAAGACGATACCTGGTATGAAGGCATGGACGAGGATATAAAAAAATCAAAGACGAACTTCAAGAAGTCATCTTACACCACCTTTTGGACCGGTACGCTCAACCTCTTCCGTGAGTTGATCGACCTGAACCGGGGAAACCTTGTCGATTACGAAAAGGCGTACGACATGTGTCTCGAATGGATGAGAAACTATCCGGTGAAGACGAACAAGTGGGGTCCGTTCTTCGAAGACGTTCCCGGCTGGTCGGACACCCAAATCAATGCCGTCACGTACGCCATGTTTCTCATGGACAACCCGCAGGCCGACCCCAAGTGGAAGGAAACGGTAAAGGGCATCTTCGAATGGGTTCACGGCGAACTCGACAACAAACAATACCTGCAGTACGGCGTAATCCCTACGGACGAACAGACCGCCTACCGGCAACCAGGCAACAGCCATTCGTCGCGACAGGCCTCCATGGAACTCCGGTACTGGGAAAAGACGGGTGACACGACGTACATCCGAAATGCGGTGCGCCAGCTGAACTGGGCGACCTATATGGTCGATCACGACGGGAAAAATTTCTACCCGACCAACGCCATCTGGATGACGGACGGGTATGGCGACTACGTTCGGCACTACCTTCGCGCCATGGCGGCCGCCCCGCAGCTTGCGCCGGACAACAAAGATCACCTGCTGCGTTCGTCATCCATCGTAAAGAAGGTTGTCTATCAGCCGAAGCATATCACTTACACGGTATTCGATTCCACCTCAAGCGATGTTCTTAGACTTACCTTCAAGCCCCGCGCGGTTGCCGTCGACGGGCAAACCCTCGAAGAAACGCGCGACCTGTCCGCGCCGGGCTGGACGTGGCAACCGCTTGACAAGGGAGGAATACTCACGATACGGCAACAACTGGGACACATCGTCGAGATAACGGGATGAGACGATTTGAGTGATGGGGATGAAAGATTGGAGGTTTGCGTGGAATTTTTGGCCATTATTGTAGTTGATGAAAGAGCTCCGTAGCCACAAGTGGTTTCAGGCAACTAACGAAACCGGCCTCCTGCACGAGGGCGCACTGCGTTCTGTCGGCATCGACATGGATGCCTACGACGGTCAGCCCGTGATCGGAATCGCCAACACATGGTCGGAGTTCAACAACTGCAACATGAGTCTTCGCACCATCGCGGAGGAAGTGAAACGCGGCGTACGGGAAGCAGGCGGCATCCCCCTGGAGTTCCCGGTGATATCCCTGGGCGAAGAGCTTATGAAGCCGACCGCGATGCTGTATCGAAACCTGCTGTCGCTGGAAGTAGAAGAAAACATCAGGTCGTATCCCATGGACGGTGTGGTGCTGCTTGGCAACTGCGACAAGACCGTACCGGGTTTGCTGATGGGTGCATGCAGCGCAAACATTCCGGCGCTTCAGCTTAACGCCGGGCCGAAGCGTGCTGGTGTATTCCGGGGCCAACGACTCGGCAGCGGAACCGATCTTTGGAAATACTGGGATGAACTGCGAACCGGCAAGATCACGAGGGAAGAATGGAACGAGATCGGCAAAGCGCTGAGCTGCGGATTTGGCGCCTGCAATACCATGGGAACGGCATCAACCATGAATGGATTGCTCGAGGTGTTGGGCGTCATGCCGTTGCGACTGAGCACCCTGCCTATTGACGACGAGCGAAGATATTCGTTGTCACGCGAGGCGGGACGGCGCATCGTTCAGATGGTGTTCGAAGACCTGAAGCCATCCGATATAATGACCCGTGAGGCCTTGCAGAACGCGACGCGTGTGTGCATGGCGCTCGGCGGATCGACTAACGCGATCCTCCACCTGACCGCCATCGCTGGCCGACTTGGCATCGACCTTTATCCTGATGAGTTTGATACCATCGGCCGAACCATACCCTGCCTTGCCGATGTTCAGCCCACTGGCCGCGAACTGATCGACGCCTTCGATCGCGACGGCGGAATTCCCGGGCTGATGAAGGCAATGCAATCCGTGCTCGACTTGTCGGTGCGAAATTACACCGGCAAGGCGCTGGGCGAATTGCTTGCTGACCACGAGGCACCCAAAGGCCAGGTCATCCGAAATCTTGACGATCCTATTACTCCGGCGCCTACCCTTGCGATCCTTAAAGGAAACCTGGCGCCGCATGGTGCCGTCGTAAAAGTTTCAGCGGCAGATCCCCGGCTATTGGTTCACAGGGGGAGAGCGGTGGTTTTCGATAACTACGAGGACATGCTGGAGCGTATCGATGACCGGGAGCTGGACGTCGACGCCGATAGCGTACTCGTACTGAAATACGCAGGTCCAAAGGGTGTGCCCGGCATGCCGGAGTGGGGTATGATCCCGATACCCAAAAAACTCAGGGAAGCCGGCGTAACGGATATGATTCGCATCAGTGATGGCCGGATGAGTGGTACCAGCTTTGGAACAGTGATCCTCCATGTGGCGCCTGAAGCGGCGATGGGCGGACCGTTCTCGATCATACGCTCCGGTGATCCTGTCTACCTTAACATTCCTGAAAGAACAATCCGCCTCGAACTGGATGATAGCGAAATTGCAGATAGACTTGCCCAGTGGAAGGCGCCTGAAAGCGCTTATGTGCGGGGCTATCCGTTCTTGTATCAGCGGGAAATCCTTCAGGCTGACGAGGGGTGCGACTTTGCCTTTCTCCGACCCGCAAGCAAGGCAAAACCCCGTCTGGTCGAGCCAATCGTTGGCCGATCCTAGTCGAATGGTTTTTTAATTCATGCGTTGAACTTAACCCATAGGCTATGAACAACTCGCGAATGCGATTTTCCGGAAAACACATTATGATAACCGGCGCCGCCCGCGGTATTGGATTCGAGATCGCGCGACATTTCGGAAACGAAGGAGGTATCCTTTCGCTAGTAGACAACCATCGGGAAAACCTTAATGATGTGGTCGCACAATTTCGCGGTATGGGGTTTGAGGTTCGCGACTATTGTATAGACGTTTCCAACCGCAGCGCCGTCGAAGATGCCGTTGCCGAAGCCGAGAAGGTGCAGCCCCTCGACGTTCTGATCAACAATGCAGGGATCGCCCGCGAAACACGCTTTCTCGACATCAGCGAAGAGGAGTGGAGACAGATCATCGACGTCAATCTAACGGGTATGTTTTTGATGAGCCAGGCGGTGTGCCGCCACATGGTTCCGCGGCGCCGTGGTGTGGTCGTGAACATGAGCAGCAAGAACGGCCTCGACGGGGAGTCCGGATACGCGCATTACAATGCGTCGAAGGGAGGCGTAATCATGCTGACAAAGACGATGGCCCTCGAACTGGCTTCGTCAGGCATCCGTGTGAACGCCGTTTGTCCGGGATACATTGAAACACCTTTGTCAAAATCCATCGACTCGCCGGAATTCACCAGGGCGTTTGTTGATCGATACATTCCTATGAATCGCGCCGGCGCCGTTGAGGACGTGGCGCCCGCCTTCCTCTTTCTCGCCAGCGACGAGAGCCGCTTCATCACCGGTCAGGTTATTATCATCGATGGCGGCCAGCTTGCAGGACAGAAGCCGGGGGAAGGATGAGGGAGTAGATGCAGATGCAGAGGCAAGGTGCAGAGGCAAGGTGCACTCGGTACACCGTCACTTCTTACTACTTACTACAAAGCGCGCAACACGTCCCACGTGGCCTCCAACGTCTTGTCGATATCCTCATCGGTATGCGCGTAGCTTACTGAGCTTTGTTTGCAGGGGATTGGAATGTTATAGATTCCTTTCTCGATGAGGGCCTTGCGTAGCCTGAGGTCGAATTCGAAGTCGTGATGCATCAGGATGTCATGCAGATCCTTCGGGGCTGAAGCGCAGAAGTACATACAGAAGGCGGATGCGTTGCGGCAGAGGACCATAGGAATGCCGCGTTCCCTGAACATCGTTTCAAGCCCGGAGTAGAGTCGGTCGCAGAGGTGTGCAATATGGTTGTATGCGTCGGTGTCGGAGAGGATTTCCAGCGTGGCCACTGCCGCGGCGCTGCTGATCGGGTGGGCGTTGTAGGTGCCTGCGATAAGTACGCGTCGGGAGGGATCGGGGTCGTCGAAGAGTTGCATGATGTCCTGGCGAC
>DASVCT010000079.1:0-29386 GCA_036381475.1 Cyclobacteriaceae bacterium | reverse complement strand
TCTATACCCCTATACCCTTATTTCCTTATTTCCCTATTTCCCTATTTCCCCCATCATCCCTCCCACGCCCCTTGATCCCCTAAAGGGGTCCAGCGCGCACCTGCGTGGAATTTAAAGATGGTAAACGATAATCGATAACCGTTAACTACAATCCGTGCTGCCCCTATACCTCTATACCCCTATACCCCTATACCCTTATACCCCTATACCCTTATTTCCCTATTTCCCTATTTCCCTATTTCCCTATTTCCCTATTTCCTCTTCCTTCCAAAATCAGTGATATTCCCAAATCACCGTTTTCAGTGATGTTTCGGGGGTGTCTTTTCGAAACATTTGATAAGGGGCATCTGTAGTTCCACGCCTCTGTACAAACCAAAAAACAACCATGAAAAAAATTTTACAATGCTACCTGTGGGTATTGGCGCTATTCTTTATCCACAGTCATGTCGCTGCTCAGAGCAGCACGGTGACCGGCACCGTGTTGAGTGCGTCAGACAATTTGCCATTGCCTGGTGTCACCGTTGCAGTGAAAGGAAAGTCACAAGGCACCGTCACGGATCGAGACGGTAAATTCACGATCGCAGTGGATCCTTCGGACGTGCTGGTGTTCAGCTTTGTCGGCATGGAAACACGCGAAGTGCAGGTAGGTGAATCCCGTGAGATCACCGTATCCCTGAATGAGAGCATAGGGAGCCTGCAGGAAATCGTGGTTGTCGGATATGGCAGTCAGAAGAAGACCAATGTCACGGGTGCCGTTGCGTCCGTAGATACGAAGGTGCTGGAATCGCGACCCATTGCCGACGCCGGGCGTGGCCTTCAGGGAACTACTCCGGGGTTGAACATCGTCGTGCCGAGTGGCGAAGTCGGCTCCGACCCTCTCATGCGGATCCGCGGACAATTCGCCTCCCTCAAAGGAGGCTCCGCTCCGCTGATTCTCCTTGACAACGTCGAGATTCCCTCTATCCAACTGGTGAACCCCAATGACATCGAGTCGATCTCCGTGTTGAAAGACGCAGCGTCGGCTTCGATATACGGCGCCAAGGCGGCGTTCGGTGTGATCCTGATCACGACCAAGAAAGGCGCATCCACTGAGGGCATCAACGTAACGTATTCCGGCAACCTTTCTTTCCAAAACATTTCCAAAGATCTTAAGATGGGCACGATCGATGCCATGGAGTACACGCTGCACGCGTTCGAACGGGTCGGTGCCACGCGTGCCGGCGCATTCTGGATCGTTACGCGCGAAGGGTATGAGCGCGCCCTGGAGTGGCAGCAGAAGTACGGCGACGTCGTCAAACCCGAGGACCCGATGTTGTATGGACGCGACTGGTACGTGGATGTCAACAACTACAAGATCGGCCTGCGGATGTACGATCCGTACGAATACATGATCAAAGAGTGGACGCCCACGCAGCTTCACAATATCTCGGCGAGCGGCATGAGCGGGAAGACACGGTACAATCTTAGCTTTGGTTACCTCGACCAAAGTGGAATGACCAAGCCGGCCAAGCGCGACGACTTTCAGCGCTACAATGGTTCGGTCCAGGTAAAAACCGAAGTAAACGACTGGCTTTCTTTCAACGTCGGTACCCTGTATTCGAAGCGCATCAAACACTATCCGTATGCAACCAACTCCACAACCGCCGACCCCTGGTTGTACCTGTACCGTTGGGCTGCAACCTATCCGATGACGACGGAAGACGGTGACCCTATCCGGAGTCCTTATTATGAAATGCAAGAGGCCAATACCGCCTTCCAGGAAACAAACTACTCGAGCCTCAACGGCGGCGTGACCGTTACTCCATTGAAAAACTGGACGATCAAATTCGATTTCACACATGCCAACCAGGAGTACATAACAAAACGGCCCGGCACACGCTTCACTGCAAGGAATTCATGGGCCGCTGCGGTGCCTAAACTCGACGAGAATGGCGAACGCATCTACGTGAACGATGCTGGCCAGGTAGTGCCGTCGACGGATCCCGGAGCAATGCCTGCGTATCAATTGGATATGACGACCTACACCGCGCCGGGGGCAAATCCGGATCACGTGTACCGTTATGTCAAGAACGATCAGTGGAACACCATCAATCTGTACTCAACTTACGATCTGAGCCTCGACGGTGGACAGAATTTCACGTTCATGCTCGGAATGAATCGTGTCGCCTATGCCAACGCCTACAACTGGTCACAGATCACGCAACTCATCGACTATTCGAATCCGCAATTTGACCTCGCCACGGGTACACAGACCACGAGCGGCGGCGAATATTGGGATTCTCAACTGGGCTTCTTCGGACGCGTAAACTACAACTTCCGCGAGAAGTACCTCCTGGAAGCGAACCTTCGCTATGACGGCACGTCGAAATTCCCGAGCGACCTGCAGTGGAGGTGGTTCCCTTCCTTCTCGGTTGGCTGGCGAATCAACGAGGAACTCTGGATGGATTGGACCGCCAACTTTCTCGACGAGTTGAAGCTCCGTGCGTCCTGGGGAACTATCGGCGACCAGTCTGTTCCCAACGACCTCTACGTTCCGACGATGAGTGGTTCGTTCAACGACTGGATCTTCTCCAATGCAAAACTATACCAGTTTGGAACACCGGCGGCCGTATCCGAATCCGTAACCTGGCAGGATATCACCACACTTGACGTCGGTTTCGACGCACGCATACTGAACGGTGCAGTAGGCGTCTCGTTCGACTGGTTCAGGCGCGATACAGAAAACATGATCGTCCCTCAGGAAGGCATCCCTGCAACATTCGGCGCAGGCGCACCACAAAGCAACTTCGGGTCACTAAGGACAAACGGTATCGAAATCATGCTTGACTACACCAAGCAGTTAGGCAACGGCCTACAGCTTAATTTCGTCGGCACTTTTGCTGATGCAAAGACCAAGATCACCAAGTACGGCGATACCAGGAGCATCGACTCATGGTATGTAGGAAAGACCTACGGCGAGATCTGGGGCTATGAAACCGACCGGTTATACCAGGTTGACGACTTTGTATATGACAATAACGGGGATCTCGTGCCGGTGGTCACGGAAGACGGACATACAATCAACCAACTGGCCGACGAAACAGCTCCCACGCAGGGTGAACTTCAGTCCGGCAACTTTGTGTTCGGTCCCGGCGACGTGAAGTTCAGGGACCTCAACGGCGACGGCGTCATTAACGATGGCAACCGGCTTGTCGACGACCACGGCGACCTCAAAGTGATCGGCAACTCCACACCGCGGTACGAGTACAGCTTCCGCATCAACGCCGACTTCAAAGGATTCGACCTGGGTATTTTCTTCCAGGGCATCGGCAAGCGTGAAATCTGGGGCGCCGGTTTTCTGGCAATTCCCGGGTTCAACTCTGCCGACGGCGCCATGCCGCAAGCTATCGCTGGCAACTTCTGGAAGGAGGACCGACCTAACGCGTTCTATCCCAGGCCTTACAACCTCGCCGGCGCCAACACCGGTGGGAATATGCAGGTGCAGTCGCGTTACCTCCTCGACATGTCTTACCTCAGGATCAAGAACATCACCTTTGGATACACGCTTCCTGCGCAGTTATCGGAACGCGTACACCTGAGCAAGGCACGCGTATACGCATCGCTTGAAAACTTCTTCACCTTCGATCAACTCGGTGATCTGCCGATTGACCCCGAAGTAATATCAGGTGTGTCGATGTGGCGGGATGACGCCAACTACAACCTGGGCCGTACCGGCGTCGGGGTACCGACTTTCAAGAGTGTTTCCCTGGGACTTCAACTTAGCTTCTAAAACATCAGAATACCATGAAAAAGTATCTCATTATACTATCGACCGTGGTCTTGGTCTTCACCGGGTGCGACGAGTTCCTGGATCGACCGCCACTGACCCAGATGAATGACCAGACGTACTGGACCAGTGAAAATAACCTCCGGTTGTTCGCCAACGGATTTTATCCGCAATACTTTGTAGGATACAACGACACGTGGGGCGTCGATTATGCCCCGCTCCGCGGATACTATTTTTCCGATGACTTCACCACAACAGGCAAACAGATCAACTTCGAACCGCAGGCGCCGGATTCCAGGTCGTCTGTAAGTGAGGCTGCAGCCTGGCTGACGACGTATGCCGGCCCGACGTGGAATTTCACCTGGGTGCGAAAAGCAAACCTCTTCCTTGAACGGATCAACACCATGAACGGCGTGTATATTGACGAGGAGGCCTATAACCATTGGAGTGCCGTAGCGCGGTTCTTCAGGGGCTTTGAGTACAGCCGGCTTGTTGGTGTTTTTGGCGATGTCCCCTACTACGACCATGTGCTCGGTGACGGTGAGGTCGAACAGTTGTACAAGGACCGCGACTCCCGGACCAATGTGATGGACAAAGTATACGAAGACTTCCAGTATGTGCTGGCAAACATGCGCTTGTCCGACGGCGATCCGCAGAGCCTCAACCGCTACATAGCAGCAGGCTTCATATCGCGCTTCATGTTGTTTGAAGGAACGTGGCAAAAGTATCACCTCAACAACGATGAAAAGGCGAAACAATACCTGCAGCTTGCCGTTGATGCGGCCGACCTTGTTCTTCAATCTGGAAAGTGGTCGTTCACCAGCGACTTCCGATCGCTGTTTGGATCGGAAGACCTTTCCTCAAACCCGGAAGTCCTTATGTACCGGAAGTATGACGCCGCACTCGGTGTGACACACCACGTCGCCTCCTATTCCAATATTACCGAGAGCCAAAGCCCGGCAGCGAACCTCGCCCTGATCAAGTCGTTCATCGCGGTAGACGGACAACCTTATCAACTCTCGTCTGTACCGGATGCAGACAAGTTTGACATTGGAAGCCTCGTAGCAACACGTGATCCCCGCTTTGAAGCGACCTTCTGGGACGTCCCCAGGGCGCAATCGGCAACGCTGCTTTATGCTGACAAATTCATTGACAGGGTCGGGCCCACGTATGCCGGCGGCACCTATCCGCCCCAGTATGGTTCCAACACCAACACGAACGATGCGCCGGTAATGCGCCTCGCCGAAGTGGCGCTCAACTGGATCGAGGCCAAGGCAGAGCTTGCAACGCTGGGTGGTTCGGATGTGACACAGGCAGACCTTGACGCTTCCATTAACGCCATCCGGAATCGTCCGCTGGACGACGTCGCCGCTGACAAAGGCGTGCAGAAGACGGCTCCCCTGCTGCTATCTGCTATTCCCGACGATCCCGACCGCGATCCGGACGTTCCAGCACTGCTGTGGGAAATCCGCCGCGAGCGCAGGATGGAGTTTGTGTTTGAACACACGCGCCTTAAAGACATTAAGCGGTGGAAAAAAATTGAGTACATGGACGGCAATGTCAATGAAGACCTGCTCCTCGGTCCCTGGGTGGATTTCCCTAACGAATTTCCGGAGTGGCTCGTAGCCGCCAAGGTCGAAAAACTGAAAGTTCAGAAACAGGATGGCACCGTCGTCACCTACAACGGGTCTAATGACGCGGAAATGGTGGGATTCTATGTTCCTGAAAATGTCTCGAACAGGGATCCTTTCACGGATCGCGTGTATCTGGCCCCTGTGGGCAACAACGAAATCAGCCAATACCAGGAAAAAGGCTTCACGCTGAGCCAGAGTCCCGGCTGGTAAGGAATAACCAACAACGTGGGGTTAGTTGAGTAAAGCCCCTCCCATGACCTCATGGCGAGGGGCTTTTTCGTACTTTTATCCCTACGTTCGGATCCCTCCTATAACGATCACGAGACCACACGCCATGAAGTACATTTTGCTGTTAACCGCATTTGTCATTCTTTCCTTCTCCTGCCCGGCACAGACCGCGAAAACGTCTCCACCCTTCGCCGCCCACGAACGCAACGTCTGGGTGGATTCTGTATTTGCAACCCTTACGCCGGATGAAAAGATTGCACAACTCCTCATGGTTGCCGCCTGGTCCAACCGCGGGAAAGATCACGAGCAGGAGCTTTTAAAATTGATTCGCGACTACAAGATAAGTGGACTGATTTTCTTTCAGGGAGGTCCGGTACGAGAGGCGCGCCAGATAAATAAATACCAAACTGCGTCCAAGGTGCCCTTGCTGGTCGCCATGGATGCCGAGTGGGGATTGGGCATGCGTCTCGACAGCACCATCAGCTTTCCTTATCAGATGACCCTCGGCGCCATCCAGAATGATACGCTCATCTACAAAATGGGTGCTGAGATTGCACGACAGATGAAACGGGCCGGACTGCATATCAACTTCGCGCCGGTTGCCGACATCAACAACAATCCGGCTAACCCGGTAATCAACTTTCGCTCCTTCGGGGAAGACAAACGAAACGTTACACGAAAAGCTATCGCATACATGCGGGGACTGCAGGCCAACGGCATACTCGCTACAGCAAAACATTTCCCGGGCCATGGTGATACGGACACTGATTCGCACAAGGCTCTTCCCCAAATCGGACATTCCCGCCAGCGTCTCGACTCGTTGGAACTCTATCCATTCCGTGAAATGATAAAAGCAGGCATCGGTGGCATTATGGTCGCGCACCTCAATGTGACGGCGCTCGACCCCTCAGGGGTTCCCTCCACCCTGTCTCGTCCCATCGTCACCGGGCTGCTTCGCGACGAACTCGGATTCGATGGCCTGATCGTGACGGATGCCATGAACATGCGGGGAGTCACAGCAAGCAATCCCCCCGGTATCGTCGACCGCGATGCAATCCTCGCAGGAAACGATATGCTGGAGTTTACGGAAGATGTTGGACGCGCCATTGCGGAAATAAAGAAAGCTGTTGCCCAGGGAGCCATCAGCCAGCGCGACATAGACGCGCGTTGTCGGAAAATTCTGGCGATCAAACACTGGGCAGGGCTCCATCGCAAAAAACTTGTCGACGTCGCAAACATTGTCGCAGATCTGAATACATCCAATGCAAGATTGCTGAACCGCGACCTGCTTCAGGCGGCGATCACCGTGCTGAAGAACGAACATGGCGTTCTTCCGATCCGTGATCTCGACACATTGCGCATTGCCTCCGTCTCCGTCGGCAGGGATCTCATCACGCCCTTCCAGCGGACACTGGCGCTGTACACCGAGGTACATCACTTCGCGCTACCGGCAGATGCAACGCCTGCTCTCATCGATTCGGTTTCCAAACAGCTGACGCACTATAACAAGGTGATACTGGGTCTGCATGATGAACCCGGTCGTCCGCTCAATCGGATTTCATATACACCCGCCGTTCTGGATTTCGTCCGTTCACTGTCTGTGCGACCCGGTGTTGTGATGGCGGTGTTTAAAAATCCGTACGTTCTCGATAAGCTGGACCGTATCGAAGAGTCTGACGGACTCATTGTCACGTACCAGGACAATACCGACATGGAAGACCTCACCGCCCAGCTCATCTTTGGTGGAATCAGTGCACACGGGCGCTTGCCCGTAAGTGTCGGCGCTAAGTTTTCATACGGAGACGGCCTCGATGTGCAGGGCGGCATTCGGTTCAAGTACACCTTGCCGGAAGATGCGGGGATGAATTCAACCATCCTCTACCGGGGCGTAGACTCCATCGTCAACCAGGCGCTTAACGTGAAAGCGATCCCGGGCTGCCAGGTGTTTGTGGCGAAAGACCGTAAGGTAGTCATGTACAAAGCCTATGGATACCAGGACTATGCCGACACGATCAAGGTGAAACTCAGCGACCTGTATGACCTCGCGTCTGTGACGAAGATCTCGACGAGTATCGCAGCGCTGATGAAGCTGTATGACGAAGGAAAGTTCCGGCTCGACGCTACGCTGGCCGACTACCTCCCGAAATTCAAGCATTCGAACAAGGCGGATATCCCGATGTACGACATCCTCACCCACCAGGCGCGGTTTCAACCCTGGATTCCCTTTTACAAGAACACGGTGAAAGAAAACGGAAAATACCGGTGGCATACCATAAAGAAAGATTCCTCTGAACGGTATCCTATCCGGCTCAAGGAAGGAATGTATTTGTACCGAAAATATCCCGACCGGATTGTGAAGATCATCCGGAAGTCGCCCCTGCTGGAAGAAAAGAAGTACGTCTATTCGGATTTCTTTTTCATCCTGGCGCCACGTGTTGTCGGCAGCATGATCGACACTGACTTCGAATCGTACCTCCGGAAAAACTTTTATAAGCCGCTGGGCGCGACGTCTGTGATGTACAATCCCTTGCGAAAATATCCCATCACGTCGATCGTGCCCACCGAGCATGATTATTACTTCCGCCATTTGCCGATTCATGGCACCGTGCACGACGAAGGAGCCATAATGATGGGTGGCGTCTCCGGACACGCCGGCCTTTTCGCCAATGCAAACGACCTCGCCAAGCTCATGCAGATGTATCTTGACATGGGCGAATACGGCGGAAGACGCTATATTAAAGAAGAGACGCTTCGAAAGTGGACGCAAACGCAATTCCCGGAAAACGACAACCGGCGGGGGCTGGGCTTTGACAAGCCGAACCTGGTATACACGGGCCCAAGCCACAATACGGCCCGAGATGCGAGCAAGGCCAGCTTCGGTCACACGGGCTTTACCGGCACATTCGCCTGGATGGATCCCGAGAACGGGCTGCTATACATCTTCCTGTCGAACCGCGTCGATCCAACGCGCGACAACACCCGGCTGTATCGCCTCAACACGAGAACCGAAGTGCAGCAGGTGTTGTATGATGCCCTGGAGGGATGGGAGTAGTGGAAGAGGGGGAAAAGGAAATAAGGGTGTTTGATTAGTGATTTGTGATTTGTGATTTGTGATTTGATGCCACGATTGAGATCTGAGTTGGAATCACAAGTGTCGTCGTTGATCGAAAAATGTGTTCTGTGGGTGTATAGATCGCAAATCGTAAGTCATTAATCACAAATCCTCGAGGGTATATAGGGGCAGCACGGAATTGAGCTTGGGGATCACCGAATACCTGATTACCGATCACCGATTACCGGTTTTGATTGGTGATTTACGATCTACGATTGCGATTTACGATTTCATACCCACGATAAGAGTTACAGCTAAAAACACACGACCCGTGGAACTTGAAGCAATGCGGCCGCAAGCGGCGATGAAGATAGAGGCAAGCCATCAGCTTGATAGGCTTGTCCGGAAAACAACGGAAAATCCGGTGGACACTACGGGGATATTGGTGTCAGGTTACCGCGGCACGGGGAAGACATGGCTGGTAGAGAACTATCTGCAGGCTATCGAATCCAGTCACCCGGTGTTGATCGCGAGGCACTATCCGCAGCATCAAAACATACCCTACTTCGGATTTAAGTATTGTGTATCCGACTATCTCGGAAAGGTATACAGTCAGGCTAGCAAATCCGACCTAAGAACGTTCTCCGCAAGGTTAAAGGACTTCCTCGGTGAAGGTATTTATCTCCTGCTGGATTACATCCCGGAGCTTTCGCTGATCCTGGGAGAAGAGCGGTCACAAAACACGCAATCGCACCTGAAGATAGAAAACCAGCTCTATCCGTTGTTCAGACGGATTTTCGAATTTCTATCCGAATACCGTCGCTGTCCCGTATACTTTTTTACCGATGATCTACAATGGATCGATGCGTCCGGTATAAACCTGCTGAAACATCTGCTGCTCAACCTTTCCAATCACCAGCTCGTGTGGATCGGAGCGCATCGCACGCCTCACAGTAAGACCAGCATGCTCGGCCAGCTTCTGGAGGAGTTACGTCTAAAGGACTTTCGGATTGAGCATGTTCACCTGAACGGCCTGAACGCGGATGAAACGGCCCAGTTTATCGCGATGACACTGGAGGCCAGTGCAAGTCGGGCATTTGTTGACACCTGCCATAAACTCACCGCAGGAAATCCCTCGCACCTCCAGGCGCTCCTCGAAAGTCTCAGAAACAGCGAACTGATCTGGCGCGAGGGCGATGTGCTTCATTGCAATGCTGAAGCCGTGATAGCCCAATACCAGGGTCAAAAGACACAGACCATGCTGCTGGAGCAAGTCAGGCGACTCTCTCCTGCCGCTTACGACGTACTCTGTGTCACGGCATGCATGGGTCGCTTTGACCGTCAGCTCATACTCGACTGGCTGGGTGGCGACGCGGGGATGATGAAATCCCTCCTGGATGAAGCCCTTGACGTGGGGTTGCTCAAAGCGTATGAACAGGACATTCGCTTTTCCGACATGCACGTAGGCGAAATGATCTACGATCAGTTGTCAGATAGCCGCAAACTCGAACTGCACTATAAAATCGCCAACCTTCTCTACGCACGCGGCGTCGAACGGCTGAACCGGACGGACATCATCATGATGACGACGAGCTTCAACCAATCGCTGGACCGTGTAAAGGTGGATAACCGCCTGCGGCTGATAGCCGAGCTGAACTACGAGGCGGGAAAAATACTCGAAAAGGACAAGGCATACGATCAGGCGCGCTATTTCTTCAAGATGAGTGCCGAGATGCTGAAAGAATGCCACTGGGAAGAAGTGAAGGAGCAGGTGTGGCGTGTCTACATGGACCGCGCGCGCATCGAGTACTATCTGGGCGACTACGACCTCGCTGAAATTCACCTTGACTACCTCCTGGAACGTATCCACGATCCGCTGAAGCGGTCGAAGGTGTTCGAATTGAAAGTGACTATCAATAATCACCTCGCGCGATATCAGAAAGTGGTATACATCCTGCGGGAGAGCCTTGCTGAACTCGGTCTGGCATTACCTCTGGATGAGCCCGGGTTGCACCGTGAGGTCGCACGGCTCAAGGTCATATTGAGCAAGCAAGAGGAGGACCCCGGGCCCATCGCCGATGCACAACCTCCAGAATACTCGGAGGCCATCCTGCGGCTGTTGTATGTCGGCGGAATGAGCCTTCACCATACTTCTGATGTGCTCATGACGTGGGCGGCGATGCAGATTATCCTCCGCGCAAACAGGGAGAGACCTTCCGTAGTAAAGGCCATCGGTTACGTTTCCTATGGTCGCATGCAGATCATTGCCGGCGACATCGACAAGGGTTATGAATTCGGCACCAAGGGGCTCGCCCTCAACAAGGCGCTCGATGACATCTCGCTGCGATGCAGGGTGTTTGGCGTCTTCGCTTTTTACATACAGCCCTGGAAAAAGGACTTCTCCGAAAGTTATGCGCTCCTCGATGAGGCCGCCGACGCCGGGCGAAAAGCTGGCGATCTCATCGGAGTCTATATCCTGAAGACTCACCGGCTAAACCTGCACATCATTGCCGGACTGCCCTTAAAGGGCTTATCGCAGTGGGACTTTGAAGAGTCCTACCCGGGAATGGAGCTCACCTACTACATCACCCACTATCAAAAGAGTCTTATCCGGTTTCTTACAGGCGAGTCAACCGTCTTCTCCATCCCGCGTCAAAATCCCTCCTCCCTGGCCGGTCAGCTCACCATCAAGGAGGAAAAGTTTTACCGGAATTATGTTTGGGCCCGGTATTACTTTCTCTTTGGCCATTACAACCTCGCCGCACGTACAGCAGAGGAGGCTGATGCCAACCGCAAACTTCAGGAGGCTTCTCCACTGGTGCCCGCTAACCTGCTAACGTGGTTTCTCGCGGTATCGCAAAGCTGGAGCTCATATCCAAGGCAAGTGCGCGAAAGGCTTGCATCGCGCGTCGAAAATATCCTCAACTCATTCGAGGTATGGCAACGCCATGCACCTTCGAACTACCACCCGACATGGTTACTGACAAAAGCCGAATGGTATCGGGTAATCGATCATCCCGATGCTGCGGCTTATTACGAGTTGTCATGGCAAGCCTCCGGTGAGAACATCTATCTCCGCGCCGTCACTTGTGAACTCTGGGCGAAGTTTCTGTTGAGCCGCAATGCAGAGGATCCTTTCGCCAGCACGCTGCTTGAGCGGGCCATCGAGTCCTACGAGGAGTGGAATGCTATCGCCAAGAGCAAACAACTAAGGCAACAATATGCAGCCGTGCTGAAACGCGAGGCCATCTGCTCGGAGTCAGTCGATATCGAAACGATCCAGTACGAACTGAGCGGCGACATGGAAGTGCGGTCGCTGATCAAAAAACTCATGGTGTTGCTGCTGCGGATTTCAGGATCAACCCGTGTGACCGTGGAGTTGCTCGAAGACGCCAGGGATCGCATTGCTTACGATGCGCTCTCGCTTTTCCATGAACCCTATCTGAAGCAGTCACCGATACCTGGATCGATGATCCGGATGGTACTCAAGTCGCACAACCCCGTGATCGTCGACGAACTCAGGACGGAAAAGGGATTGCACGACATGGAAGACCTTCAGTCGCGGGGCGTCAAGTCGTTTCTCATTCTTCCTGTCACCATCAGTGGTCATGTGTCGATGGTCGTTTATCTCGAAAACGTCATCAAAACCAACTGGTACACGCCCGAGCGTGTGAAAGCCGTGAGGATCACAGCCAATCAGGGTGCCGTCATGATCGAGAATGCCCGCATTCATGAACACTCCGTCCGGCTGAACGAAAACTTGCGAAAAGAAATGACGGAAAAAGAAAGGCTTTCATCCCTGATCGAAGCGCAGCAACATGCGCATATGAAGGCCTTGATGCAGGCCCAATACACGGAACGCAAACGCATGGCCCGGGATCTTCACGATGGCCTTGGGTCGCTGCTTTCCAGCGTTCGCCTTCGCTTTAACGGCCTTCAACATGAGGTGTTTGAAAAGGTGCCTGAAAAGGCAGCGCGGTATCGCGACAGCCTCCAACTTCTCGACGAAGCCATCGACGAGCTGCGTCAAATATCACACAACATGGTACCGGTGTCCCTCAGCCGGTTCGGACTCGGCCCGGCTCTTCACACCTTTGCCGCCCAGGTGAGGGCTGCGGGAGAGTTGGAAGTCGACTTACAGATCCTCGGGCTGGAGGAACGCCTCCCCGAGGAAATCGAGGTTCACGTGTACCGTATATGCCAGGAACTCGTGCAAAACGTCATCAAGCACGCGCAGGCATCCAAACTCCGCGTGCAGATCATCCGGCACAACGACGCGTTGAACATCAGCGTGGAGGACAACGGCAGAGGAATGATCAAGGACAAGGTGGTCCGCGGATTCGGCTTCAGTACCATCCAATCCAACGTCGATCTCTTTAAAGGAACATTTACGATCGAAAGTCAACCAGGAAAAGGCTGCCTGGTGCTGATCGATCTTCCCGTCGGGTGACGGCCAACCAAAAATCAGGCATACCCACTTTCGGAGTGATTTAAGCCAAGAAAGGCGCGCGACGAAACCCTCCAAAATAGAGCAGGTATCGGCGTCTCACCGTCTGTGTCCACGCGCTGCTGACGATATATCGTGATCTCCTCTTCAGGCCGCGAAATACCGTGTAATCTCGTAACCGACTGGACGCTAATCCATTGAAAACCAAAAGGTTCAAACATGGTATCCGGTTTGAATAGCTGTTGAAACTGTCGGACAATCGAGACGGTGTTCTCAATGCGATGAACATTCCATTACCCGAGCGCAGCCATGATCAAGACATCCTTTTGGATGCCAGGATCCTTACATACAGCGGTGATCCGGCCATTCGGTCGTGTACCGGTGCGGAGATTACAGGCGAGCTGGTCCTCGTGAAAGACAGCACGTTGCTGCTCGTAACAAAAGGCAACCTGCAGATTACGCATGGCACTGTCAACTACTCCCTCGGACAAAATAAGATGGCGTTGCTAAAGAAAGATACCCTCGTGAAATACCTTACCGGTTCACAACAACGCGCTGCAAACACAGAACTTGTCATAGTTTATCTCAAAGATGATCTGGTGAAAGACTTTGCCAGGCAAGCGCAATTGTCGGTCATTCCTCCTGCACGGCCGGCGGCCGTAACTGTAGATGAGATTGACGGCCACTTACTAAAATTCCTCGACTCCCTCCAGTTGTATCTTGGATACGAGAGTATAGACGAAAACATTACACGGATCAAACTACTGGAGCTGCTCTTTAACCTCGCAAGGAAGAAAGGCGCTATCCTTCCACAACTTATGGATCTCCGGCAGCGATTTCGAGCGGACATCACCACGACAGTAGAGGATCACCTGATGGACTCGACATCTTTATCGCAGCTTGCAGCGTTCTCTGGACGAAGCCTGTCAAGTTTCAAGCGGGATTTCGTCGCCATATACAACATGCCTCCATCCAAATGGCTCAGGCAGCGTCGACTTGAAAAAGCTCGTGAACTATTTCACAACACGACCATGACCGTTACAGACGTGTGTTACACGCTCGGATTTGAAAACCTGGCGCACTTTTCACGACTGTTCAAAACGCACTTTGGTTGTCCCCCTTCCAGATTCAGAACAGCAACGACAGAAATTTCTTAGAACGGTAACGCTGTTGCAGTCAAATTCTCCGCGCTTCCTCAAACGCAGCAAGTTCATCGGCGACAAGCAGTCGGACAACGTTCCTAAGTACCTCCCCTTTGATGCCCTTTCACGAGATCTCGTTCAACGTGTCGTCAATTGACGAAATGCAGTGGCTTTACAAGTGTCGTAGTCTGCTGTCGGCGCTGGATATCAACATCTTACGCTGCGGCACAGGGATTGCGAACCGGTTGTAAAATTTTCAAACATTTTAAATCGAACGCTACATGAAAACGAAATCCACGAGAAGCTGGTGGTCACCAGGCAAACAAGAACCCCCGGCAAATTATTTCGCATCGCCGGTCTATACGCCGTCGCATCAGGAGTATTTCAATGAGGGCGATGAGTTTCTTGACGACGCCATTCGGACAAAGGATCAGGCTTTCGAACAGGTAGATGGGACACTCGAAGTGTCACGTCTTCGCTCCCAGAATTCATACTTAGTAGATTCCACCAAACACTAAAACCATTGCAAGATGAAAGTTGTAATCATAGGCGGAACCGGCCTCATCGGTTCAAAGGTCACCGCGAGGCTTCGCGAACTTGGTCACGATGTCTTTCCTGCGGCGCCAAATACTGGCGTCAATACCATTACGGGCGAAGGACTCGACGATGCCCTGAAAGGGGCTAACGTAGTTATTGACGTGGCGAACTCGCCGTCATTTGAAGACCAGGCGGTGATGGATTTCTTTCAAACATCCGGCAGCAACTTGCTGGCCGCGGAAGCCAGGGCTGGCATAGAACACCATGTCGTCTTGTCGGTGGTTGCTACCGACCGTCTTCAGGAAAGCGGATACTTTCGGGCAAAGGCGGTGCAGGAAAACCTTGTAATTAACTCCGACATCCCTTACTCGATCGTACGTTCCACCCAATTCTTCGAATTCCTGAAAGGAATCACTGATGCTGCCACCAGCGGCAATGAGGTCCGGCTTGCCCCGGTAGGTATCCAACCCATAGCCGCTGATGACGTCGCGCTCCAGATTACGGAGGTAGCAATTGGACAACCCATTAACGGCACGATCGAAATTGCTGGTCCCAACCTTTACATGTTGCCGGACCTTGTAACACAGTACCTCATCGATCGCGAAGATAAGCGCGATGTTAAAGTGGACGAAGGTGCTCGGTATTTTGGTGCCCGGCTGAACGTGAAAACCCTGGTACCAGGAGGAAACGCACATCTCGGCACGACGGACTTCACGACGTGGCTGCAGTCCATCATGGTAAAATTACCAAACGCCTAAAATCATCGTTCTACCTGTCGCAACGAAGATGACGGGTGTCAGGTTATTGCGGTTGCTGTAAGGGATATGCACTTTCCACCCGTTCGTGCATTTGTCTGATGACCCACGTTGGCGCGGTATTGCCGCGAATCCAATCAGTAACGCAATGATGCGATCGGTAAGAACACTGCTGACAATGTAAACCGACCAGAACTATGAACTTCCAGGGTCAATGGGATTACACGCCATACATCAGAAGATACGAAAAGATCGTAACCTTCCTGTTGCTCATTCAAAAGAATTATCCGGACGTATACGAAAAACTTCTCCTGTCGCCACAATTCGAGTATGAGTTCGAGGCTTGCCGATTCAAGAAGGAATGGGCTGGGATATATCTACGAAAACTAAAAAAGCTTGTATACGACTACGATCGTGCGGTCCACTCCGAAACCTACCGGATCGTCTTGCCCGAGGAACCCGTAGTGTTGCTTGAGTGGCCGCGCTACTAGACAATGGTCGATGTCATTGACCGTTGAGCTCCTGGGAGCACCAATGCCAAGTATGCCTTCAATCCTGTGCAGCAAGGTAATCCACCTTGGATATTCTAAGCTTCTTCATTTTTGAATGCAACGTGGTGGGCGGGATTTTCAAGATTGCGGCCGCACCTCCACTTCCCGCGATCTTTCCCTTGCATCGCCTGAGTATCATTACGATATGTTTCCGTTCAATTTGCTCGAGCGTGACGCCAACCGACTCAGTAAGATCAGAAACATCGTGGCGGACAGCCGGCAATTGTATGTGTCTCAATGCATTTTCGGGTGATAAAAGCACGCTTCTTTCGACCAGGTGCTCCAGTTCTCTTACATTGCCTGGCCATGAATGTTGTTTCAATTCGTAAATCGCGTTAGAAGATAACGTCATTACTCTACCCACACGGCGACTGTAGCGCGAAAGGAAAAATTGAGTTAATGGCTCGATATCTTCCATTCGTTTTCTCAAAGGCGGGAGTAGTATCGGGAACACGTTCAGTCGATAGTACAGATCCGCCCTGAAACGTCCCTCTCTTACCTCCTCTTCCAGATTGCGATTTGTTGCCGCAATGATACGCACATCTATCTTGATTGAATTTCTTCCTCCGACGCGCTCAATTTCGCGGTCCTGCAGCACCCGTAATAATTTCACCTGCATCTCGAGCGTCATCTCCCCAATTTCGTCGAGGAACAGCGTACCATTATTTGCCAACTCGAACTTCCCGATCCTGCGCTCAAATGCACCTGTGAAGGAGCCCCTTTCGTGACCAAAGAGTTCACTTTCAATCAGGTTCGCTGGTATTGCAGCGCAATTCACCTTTACCATCTTCTTGTCCTTTCTTGTTGACGCGTTATGAATCGCGTCTGCGACGAGACTTTTTCCCGTGCCGGTTTCACCCAGCAGAAGCACGGTTGCATCGGACTTGGATACCAACGACACCATGCGATAAACTTCTTTCATGGCCTGAGAATGGCCGATCATGTTCAACGATTCACGATCGCTTTGCTCTTGTGGACTGCGCCCATTGCGTGTCGCGGCCCGCGGCGCTTTTTCATTGCGGACAATAAAGATCTCATTCATGTACTGACAGATGTTTTTGTGTCTCTGAAATAAACTTCCGAGCGTGGAACCAACATAATGCCAGGAACTCAATCAGCTGATTTACAGTGTCTTCGCCTCAAAAGTGAACCACCTAATCCTTGGTATATCAATAATTATTGAAAAATGTCGTTAGCGGCGCCGAAAGGCAAAATTCTTTTACGTACTAACAACAACTTTTACAGATAAAGGCCGAATTTTGATAAAAGCCAGTAACGCTGCATATCGTTTTGAAAATCAAAATCCTCATAGTCGAAGATCAATTCATTGAAGCAAAAAGCCTCAACCTGATCCTTACCAATGCGGGTTACTCAACATGCTCTGTTGCGCGATCTGTGCAGGCTGCACTATCGATCATTGAGAAGGAAAAGCCCGATCTGGTACTTGTCGATATTTTCTTGCAGGGCGAAGAAACGGGCATCGATCTTGGCAAGATCCTTAACGACCGTAACATCGCGTTTGTTTACTTGTCTGCCAATTCCAACAAACGGATACTTGAGGCCGCCAAGGTCACGAAACCGTATGGCTTCATGGTCAAGCCGTTTCGTTCCAAGGATGTTCTGATCATGCTTGATGTGGCCTTGTATCTGCATCGGCACAGGACCGCTGAGAGCGACCAACCTTCCCTTGTTCAGCAAGGCCAGCGTCGGACTCTATCTCCCGCATTTGAAAATCTGGTTGGCGATAGCCTGAATTTCCTTGCGGTGCTCGAGCGAGCCAATAGGGTGGCCGCGTTGGATACCTCAGTGCTTATTCTTGGTGAGAGCGGAACGGGGAAGGAACTCATCGCCCATTCTATCCACAAAGTGTCGCCAAGGGGTGATAAGCCGTTTGTGGTAGTCAACTGCGGCACGCTCCCGGCGAACCTGGTGGAATCTGAACTTTTCGGGCACGAAAAAGGTGCGTTTACGAACGCCGCCACCAGAAGGCCCGGCAAATTTGAACTTGCCGATGGCGGCACCGTGTTCCTCGACGAAATTGGTGAACTGCCTCTAGA
This sequence comes from Cyclobacteriaceae bacterium, assembly GCA_036381475.1. Lineage (GTDB taxonomy): Bacteria > Bacteroidota > Bacteroidia > Cytophagales > Cyclobacteriaceae > ZC4RG29. The sequence continues at coordinate 11,217 of DASVCT010000079.1, read as the reverse complement.
ATTGCAGGTCAAGTTTCTCAGAGTGTTACAGGAAAAGGAAATCGAACCCGTGGGCGGCCGACCTAAAATGATTGATATCCGAATAATTGCGGCCACCAATAAGGATCTGGAGGAAGAGGTGGCTGCGGGACGATTTCGAATCGACTTGTATTATCGCCTGAACGTTTTTCCCCTGGTATTGCCTCCCCTGCGGGAAAGAAAGGCCGACATACCTATCCTGGTCAATCATTTCCTGAATAAATATAGCCCTCGCAATGGAAAACCCGCAGTGTCTCTTTCCAAACCAATGCTGGATAAACTTCTGGATTACTATTGGCCGGGTAACATTCGTGAATTAGAGAACATCATTCACCGAAACGTCGTTCTGGCCGCCGGACCAGTCATTGAATCTCTCGAAATATCGACCTCAATGAGGGACTCCGACATCAACCCGCGGCAAGCCTTCAAGACGATGATTGAAAACGAACGCGATCACATACTTGCAGTGCTGGAAAGTTGCAACTGGAAAGTATCCGGGAAAGGTGGCGCCGCGGAAATTCTTGACATTAATGTGAACACGCTGAACTCAAGAATCAAGAAATTGGGCATTGAGAAAAAATGAGTGCACGTCAAACGCGTGCCAGATTCGTTGCAGGAACCATTTGAGCATCCTATGCGACTTCTCCTTACCATCGGTTTATTGCTGGCCGCAACTACCGTAGTGCTGTCACAGGACACAGATACGCAGCAAACCGGACCGGACGAGGCCGCAGCAATAATCCGACAGCTGCAGGTTGGCGTCGCCGATACATCCAGCGTACAAATGCTACTAAGGCTCGGCCAATTCTATCTGAGTAAAACCACGAATCCGAGCAGTGACACGGATAGTGCATTGGTACTCACGGAACAGGCTCTAGGCCTGGCCCGGCGACTCAACTTCCCCAGTGGCGAGGAGGACGCCAGGTTCCTCGAAGGAAGGATCTATATCAGGTTGCAGAACAAGGATAGGCTCGAACAAGTGATGGCCAGTGCCAGCGGCGGGAACCAGATAAAGTTGCTCCTGGAACTGGGTAAGAGCATGCTCAGAACGCCGTATATCCAAATAACTGATCGCGACAGTGCCATGGCGCTCTTTCGAGAGGCTCGGACGCTAAGCGATAGTGTCGGCAATCGGAAGTTGGCAGAGGAAAGCCGTTGTTTACTCGGCATAGTGTACTTGCTGAAGGGGGATTGGGATGATGGAAAAGCGCAATTTATGCAGGTCATTGCGGCGCGCCAGAACGCAGGAGACAAGAAAGGAGAGATTAACGCGTGGTTGCGAATGGCAACGGCAGCTTTCTGCAATAATTGTGGCGAAAATATTTCGGCTTTAAAGCACGCACTGGAACTGACACGACAAATCAATGACCAGGCAATGCAGGCCGTCGTTCTTTTGGAAATGGGGTATAAATATCTGAATGGAGGGGACGAAGAGCAGGCTAAAAAAGCAGCGATGGCCGCCCTGGGCATCCAGCAGGTTATCGGCTACCCGGCAATCTGCCGTGCGTCTACTGCCGTAGCTATGCAAAGTGTTTACTACGCACCCGACGACTACCGATACCTGTCTAACGCGCACTATTTGCTCTCGGATCTCGGTCAGGACCAGGGAAACCTAAATCAAAAACTTCTGTACATCTTCAAAGTCATCAGCGATGTTGAACAGAGTGAGAAGCACGATGAACTTGACTACACGTACTACCGTCTTGGTAACGCCTATTGGGAGCTGGGCAGATATAATAAGAGCATGGAATATCACAGACAATCTGCGATGATGAGTCAGCAGAAAGGGCAACTGATTTCCGTAGGCCTCGCCCGGCGGATGACGGTTGCCCTGGTAAAATTAGGCAGGCCCGGGGAAGCGCTGGAGTTGCTCCATAACATTATCGACAAGAGGTTATTGTGCAGCGTTGAAGACAAAATGTATATAGCTCAAGCACTGGGCTCTTGCTATGATGCATTAAAACAATACCGGACAGCAGAAAAGTACTACCTGGAGAGTGTTGCGTTCAGCAAGCAAGCGGCTTTGCGTTTCCAATTTCTGGCTTGTCGGGGTATCGCGCAATTCTATATTGCAAGTGCCCAGTACGCCAAAGCAGAGCCCTACCTCACGCGGCTATCCAACGCGTCACGCCAGCAAATATTGCCAAATGCATTGATCCAGGTTCACCTTATGCGGTTCAAGATCGATTCTGCACGCGGAAACTATCGGGACGCGATTTGGCATCTTCAGCAATACAAGGCACTTCAGGACTCGCTGTTTAACGAAACAAAGAGCAGGCAAATAGCCCAGCTAAGTATTCAATATGAGACGGCTAAAAAGGAGCGGGACATCACGATCAAGGAAGGCGATATTGCACTGCTGAAAGAACAGAACAGGGCCCAGCAGAATCAGCGTAATGCGCTCATAGTTGGAACGGGCCTGCTGGCGGCAATCCTGGGGCTGGGTTTCAATCGGTACCGCCTAAAGCAACGCACTAACCGAAGACTCCAGCATCAGCAAGAAGCACTGCATATGCAGGAACAGCAAATCAGGCAAAAAAATGAACACCTTTCAGAACTGATTGGCGAGAAAGACCACTTGCTGGTTCAAAAAGATACCCTTATTGGGGAAAAGGATCAACTCCTCACTGAGAAAGAGTGGTTACTAAAGGAAATTCACCACCGCGTCAAGAACAACTTCCACATCGTAGCAAGCCTGCTTGAGATTCAATCGAGCTATTTAAAAAACACCGAGGCGCTGTCCGCCATCCGTGAAAGTCAGCACAGAATCAACTCGATGTCCATAATCCACCAAAAGCTCTATCAGTCCGACACACTGTCCACCATACAGATGTCCGAGTACATCTATGAATTGGTTGAATACCTCCGCGACAGCTACGTGATACGAGATACCATCGGATTCTCCCTGGAGATTGAGAACATTGAGTTGGATCACGCGTCTGCAATTACTTTGGGGCTAATTCTCAACGAGGTAATCACCAATGCTATCAAATACGCGTTTGCAAAAACAGGGAACGGAAGGATTTCAATTTCCCTTAGGCATGTTTCAGATTCGCAGATTCTATTGTCGGTCCAGGACAACGGCCCGGGTCTCCCCGATGACTTAAACAAACAGTTAGGGGCATCTATGGGAATGGAATTGTTACAAGGATTGACAGATGACATCGGTGGCACCCTGATCATCGAAAACAACCAGGGAACTCGCGTGAGGATCTTTTTTAACTATGAGGCTATTCATTCCGGCGAAATGCCCGTTTCCTAGCCTTTGCCAATTCCTCGAAAATAGAAGCATCAACACATCCGCTTGTTAGCGTACACCGCTAGCACGGTCATGTCTTAATAGGGCGGCGCATTCGCATTGCGTTTGGCCCTAACCATCAAACATTGTGGACCAAAAAGGCAAATGGAAGTCGGTGTATGGCTACACCTTTGTCTCACCGGGCAGACAAGCAACTGCCTCATAAAAATCAACCAGTCAAAAAAAATTATCAGTATGAAAACATTGACCGAAGACGCACCCTCGCAGGTAGTGAACTATGCGAAGGACCCACATCTGGCCAGAGGGGTTAAGGCCTTTCTGAAAAAATTGAATGGAGCCGGAGGACCGCCACTTGAAACGCTGACGCCTGTTCAGGCACGCAAGGCGCTCGCGGATGCACAAGCTGCCGTAGATGTCGATTTGTCAGGCATCGAAGTTTCCGAAAGAACCATCACCAACGATGGGTATACCGTGAAACTGAACATCGTCAGGCCCGAAGGCGTGAAAGGAATTCTTCCCGTCTTTATTTTCATTCACGGCGGCGGATGGGTCCTGGGAGATTTTCCAACGCACAAACGCATGGTAAGGGACCTCGTAGTGCTTTCCGGCGCTGCCGCAGTATTTGTCAACTACACGCCGACGCCCGACGCGCGGTACCCCGTAGCAATCAATCAAATTTTTGCCGCGACGAAATGGGTTGCGGAACATGGAAATGAAATCAACGTCGACGGCGCGCGATTGGCGATTGTCGGAAATAGCGTGGGAGGAAACATGACTGCCGTCACCTGCCTGAAAGCTAAGGAGAACGGTGGACCCAAGATCAGGCTGCAGATCATGATGTGGCCTATCGTAGACGCAGATTTTGAAACCGAGTCGTACAGGCTTTTCGGCGAAGATCGCTTCCTGACTACCTCACTGATGAAATGGATGTATGATATGTACATCGAGGATCCTGAGGTACGGAGCGACATCCACGCTTCACCGCTTCGGGCTAGCATCGAACAGCTTAAGGATCTGCCACCGGCACTCATTCAGGTTGCTGAAAATGACGTCCTGCGGGATGAGGGTGAAGCTTACGGTCGGAAGCTGGACGAGGCGGGCGTTCCCGTCGCATGTGTCCGGTATAACGGTGCGATCCACGATTTCGGATTGCTGAATGGTTTGGCGCAGGAGCCCGCATCCAAGGCATTATTTGTCCATGCGGCCGCAGCACTCAGAAAATTCCTGGCCTAGACAGAAAAGAATTTCCAAATAAAAGTTTCACTTAAAACTACAATGAAATGAGTACACTCATGTTTACCGCAGGCGCTTTGGCGTCGGCTTTTGCGTTCACACTGCCCCACGAGGCGAGCGCACAGTCTATCCCGTCAGGGGTGAAAAATATCGTATTAGTTCACGGGGCCTTTGCCGACGGCTCCAGCTGGGCAAAGGTTATCGCACAACTGCAGGCAAAAGGCTACAATGTCATTGCGGTCCAAAATCCGCTCACCTCGCTTGCCGAGGACGTCGTTGCTACCAGGCGCGCTATCGCTCAAATGGACGGCCCTGTGCTTCTCGCGGCGCACTCCTATGGTGGAATGGTGATTTCCGAAGCAGGAAAAGATCCTAAGGTGGTTGGATTGGTCTACGTCGCTGCTTTGGTCCCTGAAGACGGACAAAATGCCAACGACGTAAATGCGGCGATGCCCACTACCGGCGTTGAAAAGGAGTTCAGGGTCAGTACCGACGGTTTTGTGTTCTTGTCGGAAAAAGCCGTTGCTGAGCATTTTGTGCCGGACGCATCAACTGCGGAAAGAAAGCTCATTCATGCCACGCAAGTGCCATTGGCTGCAGCAGCAGGTGAGGAGCGGGTTTACGACCCCGCCTGGAAATCCAAACCGACATGGTTCATTGTTGCCAAACACGATCGGGTGATCAACCCTGATTTGGAACGATTTAAGGCCAACCTTATCAAGGCAACTACCATTGAACTCAACTCGGGCCACGTGCCTATGGTAACGGAACCAAAGAAAGTAACGGCATTCATCATTGAGGCCGCCAGGAACGTGAACGTCGAAAAGGAATTGGCGGAAGCCCGCTGATATAAAAGGCTGTGCGGTTCGCGTAGGGCAAAAGCAGCGATCAATCCTGTCTTGGTGCCTTACGCGCTGCCAGCCTGTTACAATCAAACTACAAAACAAACTCCGATGAACTTACAAGAAGGAATGCTAGCTCCAAATTTCGAGCTTAACGCGACACCTGATCAAAAGCTCCGGTTAAGCGAGCTCCATGGTAAACGTGTAATCCTGGCCTTTTATCCTGCCGACTGGAGTCCGGTCTGCGGAGATCAACTTGACCTTTTTAACGAAACTCTAAGATACTTCAGCAGTTATAACGCGCAGGTCATCGGCATCTCCGTCGATAGTGCGTGGAGCCATATGGCCTTTTCAAAGGACAGAAACCTCCATTTTCCGCTGCTGTCGGACTTTGAACCGAAGGGAGCGGTCTCCAAGCTCTACTGGTGCTATAACGCAACGAAGGGATACAGTGAACGCGCCCTGTTTATTATCGACGAAAACAGGATCATACTCTGGAGCGAAATATATCCTGAGGGCATTAACCCAGGCGTCGACGGAGTTCTCGAAGCCTTAGAAACCATTGACTCAAATAAAGAACATCATTATGAAAAAATTACAGCTACCGGTCACTGATAGCGATCAGCAGACCGGAAACCTTAATGCAGCGTTGACCCTGGTGGAGTATGGAGACTACCAATGTCCATTTTGCCGCCATGCCCATTCACTCGTTCAACGCCTGCTTCAGGAACACGGCAGTGAACTGAGGTTTGTTTTCCGGAATTTTCCCTTGAGGAAAATCCATGCCGAGGCCGCCATGGCCGCTTACACCGCAGAGGCAGCCGGGCGACAGGGAAAGTTCTGGCAAATGCATGACCTGCTGTTTGCAAATCAGCATCGGTTTCACGAGATCACGCTCTTTCATGACCTCGCCCGGAAATTAGAACTGGACATGGACCAGTTCCTGGCCGATGTGGGAGACACGGAAATTGCCCTTAAGGTTGAAAACGACTTTCGCGGGGGCATCTACAGTAGTGTAGACAGAACACCCACGTTCTTTCTGAATGAGGAAAAGGTGTACCTATACGATGGCACCTATAGTTCCTTGCTTACTACAATTGAACTGTTTGTTTGACCGATGAGAACCTATGAATCCCTTTCCGTTGCATTGGCGGACCTGAAGAGCCGGGGCTACACCATCGACTTCAGGAAGGACCCGAAATGGATCTACTGCTATGTATTCGATCTCTGGTTCACCCCCGAGCAGTTCAATATCGATGAGATCTACCGCTTCGAGGAAAATTCAGATCCGGCTGACAACGCAATTGTATACGCTATTTCTTCATACTCAGGAATGAAAGGTACATTGGTGGATTCATATGGCTTGTACGCAGAGTACATGACTTTTGAAATGGCCAAAAAATTCGAAGCCAATTATTTCTGAGTCGCGATGCCGGCTTTACACGAGATAAATCCCATGCAAGAGATTAACACGATAGATTACACCTCACTCTCCCGGACCCTGGATCACTTAACAAAGGCAGGATATACTGTTGAATTTCAACTGCAACAATCCGGTCTTTATTGTCCCGATCTTGATTCAAGACTGACACCGGATGAATTCGACGTCATGTCGGTCTATCATTTTAATCAACCCCTCGGCGAGGAAGAACGAATACTTTATGTCATCTCTTCCTTGCCGGGATTGCTGGGCACATTGGTGCTAACTACCAGCGAAGCCTATTCTGAAGGCATGACCTTTGAAATGGCCGGAAAACTTCGGACACATCCCTATGGCGAATGGATTTGCAGCTGAATGCATAGTACCGTAACTTCACCCTGAACTGCCAATGAGGATGTCGGGTATTCTGTTTTCATACTTCCTGGCCGCGATACTGGGGTGCTCTTCCAGTGAACCGCCGGCGCCAAAGATCAATCCGCCACAGCAAAAACCCCTCGACAAGAACTGGACGTTTGAAACCACGCCCGTGTGGGCCGACGAATTCGACTACGAAGGCGCTCCCGATCCTAACAAATGGGGCTACGACATCGGCGGCCACGGGTGGGGCAACAACGAACTTCAGTATTACACCAACGACATCAAGAACGCCAGCGTGAGCGACGGCTTTCTTAAGATAACGGTCCAAAAGGAGAAAAAAGAAAACCGCGACTATACCTCCGCGCGCCTCATCTCCAAAAACAAGGGCGACTGGCTCTATGGACGCATCGAGATCAGCGCAAAGCTACCCGTCGGAAAGGGAACATGGCCCGCGTTGTGGATGCTGCCTACCGACTGGGCCTATGGCGACTGGCCAAAATCGGGAGAAATTGACATCATGGAACATGTCGGGTATGACCAGGACCGCGTGCATTTCAGCGTGCATACCGAAGCCTACAATCACGTGATCGGCACGCAGCGCACGGCAAGCAAGGTGATCGAACAAGCCAGCGACGAGTTCCATAAGTATCGTGTCGACTGGACCCCATACGCCGTTCGCGGCTACTTCGACGACCAGCAGGTCTTTGAGTTCGTCAACGAGGGAACAGGTTCAGCTACCTGGCCCTTCGATAAACGATTTCACCTGCTAATGAACATCGCTTTCGGCGGCAACTGGGGCGGAGCCCAGGGCATCGACGACTCCATACTTCCCCAATCCATGCTCGTCGATTATGTGCGTGTGTACAGAATGATTGAGAAGTAGGTAGGAGATTAGACCTGTCGATATTACCCGAAAACAGTACCTTTATATGCATTGATCCACATGGATGCAAAATGATCTTCTTGAAAAAGGGCGTCAGGCCCTGGCTGACCTCCGGTGGGAAGAAGCCCGGACCTACTTCGAGGATGCGGCTAAGCAAGATGAAACGCCGGAAGTTCTGGAAGAGCTTGCCTGGGCATGTTGGTGGCTGAACGATATTCCCGCAGTTTTCGACGTACGCACAAAAGCGTATAATACTTTCATACGGAACAATGACAAGCAGGGAGCCTCACGGGTGGCAAGCTGGCTGGGCCTGGATTGCCTCGAGTTAAGGGGGGAGTTTGCCGTGGCCAACGGATGGTTCCAGCGGGCCGAAAATCTCCTGGAAGATGAGCGGGAGTGCCCGGAACTCGTCCTCATCAGAACACTGAAAGCAAACTTGGCGTTCAGAGCCGAAAAAAATCCCGAACGGGCTCTGGCATTGATTGACGAGGCCCTCACCATCAGCAAAGCGATCGGCGATGTTGAAGGACAGATGCTGAGTGAAGGCATCAAAGGGTTCATCCTTGTGACGGAGGGACATGTCGCCGAAGGCATGCGTCTCCTTGATGAGGCCACTTTGATTGCTGTAAGCGAGAAGATCGGCGACATTCGAGGTATCACGACCACATGTTGTTTTCTCATCGATGCCTGCAATCGCATCCGCGATTACGAGCGCGCCGACCAATGGTGCAGTCGGGTACGCGAGATATGCCGAATATGGCACCACCGGGCTGCCTTTGCCACTTGCAGGACGCAGTATGCGATGGTTCTCATATGGCGAGGCTCGTGGAATGAAGCCGAAGAAGAACTACTGTCCGCCACAAAAGAGTTGCAGGCTTGTCGACCCGTAGGTGTGAATGCAGCCTCGATCCGGCTGGCTGACCTTAGAAGGCGCCAGGGGAAATGGAAGGAAACCGCGGATCTGCTCGATGGGATCAAGTCGCACTCCTTGAAGCCACTTATTTCCGCTGAGTTGGCTTTTGACCGGGGGTTTTACGAGGATGCGCTCCAATTTGTCGAGAAATTTCTTCGACAGATTCCACGTCATGAGAAAACAGAGCGTCTTGCCGGTGTTGAATTGCTGGTTCAAATTCAAGTGCAACTCGGAAGAATCGCAGAAGCGAATACTGCACTTGAAGAACTGCGGGAAATCGAGCAGGCGCTCCGGACTGCGCCCTTCCAGGCGGCGAGACTTGGTGCCGAAGGCACATTGGAATGGGCGCGTGGGAATGCCACCGCCGCCAGACCGCTACTTGAGCGCGCCATCGATCTATACGAACAGCTTGTTTGTCCCTTTGAAGCCTCACGGACACGGCTCACGCTTGCTTCCGTGCTATCCAGTCTGAATCTGGTCCCTCAGGCTGAGGCAGAAATACAGGCTGCGCTGCAGACCTTTGAGCAACTTGGGGCTGAGAAAGATATCGCCCGGGCCCGATCGATGGTAAGGAAACTGGAGCCGTCACCTACCTACAGTGGCGAATTCACCTCCCGCGAACTATCCGTCCTCAGGCTGATCGCACAGGGCAGGAACAACGACGAGATCGCGGAAAAGCTATTCCTCAGCGTGCGAACGGTAGAAAAGCATCTCACCAACATCTATCAAAAACTCGGCGTTAGTGGCAAATCGGCCCGCGCCTACGCCGCTTCTTTCGCCAGCAGGAATCTGAATTGAGTTAGCAACGAACATCAGGCGAAAAACCGACTTGCCTTCGGGGAACGCCTATCACTACCCAACGTGCGAAATTTACGTGCACCGCAATACCAGATTACGTAGTACCACGGATTCGCCGTCTCCTTTCCCAGGGCAACTTTGACCCGTATTTCAACCCACAACGGATCAAAACTAAATTTCCCATGAAAACTCAAGTGAAAACCCCCAATGTCGAATTCGCGCAGCCGACTTCAAACGGAACGGGATACAAGGACACGGCTCCTTATGAAATATCAACGATCGTGATCGGCGCCGGTCAGGCCGGATTGTCGGTCGGATATCACCTGTCCAGGCTCGGCCTGCCCTTTGTCATCCTCGACGCGGGCGAACGCATCGGCGATGCCTGGCGACATCGCTGGGATTCCCTGCGCTTGTTCACCCCTGCGGCGTACGATGGACTGCATGGCATGCCTTTTCCCGCGCCCCCGCACTACTTCCCAACAAAAGATGAAATGGCAGACTACCTCGAAACCTATGCAAAAAAATTTGACTTGCCTGTGCGGCTCGGCATGCGCGTAGACAGGCTGACAAAGGAAAACGGGCGCTTTGTCGTCACGGCCGGGAACCATCGGTTTGAGGCTGACAATGTCGTGGTTGCCATGTCATCCTATCAGCAGCCAAAGATTCCCGACTTCGCCGGGGAACTTGATCCTGAAATTGTCCAGATGCACTCGGCAGACTACAGGAACCCGTCGCAACTGCGTGCCGGAGATGTTCTTCTCGTAGGTGCCGGCAACTCCGGTTCCGAGATCGCGATGGAACTCTCGCGCACGCATCGTGTGTGGATGTCCGGCCGCGATACGGGCCACGTCCCTTTTCGCATCCAGACCAGGGCGGCGAGGTATCTCTTCATGCCGATTGTCCTGAAGTTTGTCTTCCACCGCATCCTTACGATCAATACCTTCATCGGGCGCGCCGACCGGCGAAAGAAGCTCAACGTGGGCGGACCACTGATCCGCGTGAAACCTAAAGACCTGATCGCTGCCGGCGTTAAGCGCGCCCCGCGGATGACAGGCATCCACGACGGGAAGCCCGTACTCGAAAATGGCCGGGTGCTGGACGTTTCCAACGTGATCTGGTGCACGGGCTTTCACCCCGGCTTCTCTTGGATCAATCTCCCCATTCATGGCGAAGTGGAGCCGAAACACAAAGGGGGAATAGTGGAGAGTGAACCAGGGCTCTACTTTGTCGGGCTTCATTTCTTGTATGCGATGTCCTCTACCATGGTTCAGGGCGTTGGACGCGATGCGAAACGAATCGCGAAGGCGATTTGGGCGAGAATAGGGCGCATGAGTGCGAGTCGTTGATCCGTTATTTACCTGGAATAATCCTGCACATGTGCTACGTTATCGTGGAGCGTCGCGAGGGAACTTCTCACGCCATCGAATGAAATATCCGGTATCGGCAACGAAAATGGACACCGGAATGTTGATT
>DASVCT010000078.1:0-2951 GCA_036381475.1 Cyclobacteriaceae bacterium | reverse complement strand
CCGCTGCAGCGCGCCATCATACAATTCCTTGTCCTCGTCGGTTACGGGTACAAGTTCCGGAACTTCTGCAGGCTGCCCGTTTTCATCCATGGCTACAAACGTAAAGAAGGCGCTGTTGCTTTCAAACTTTCTCCCGGAAGGAGCGTCCTCAGCCTCTACGTCAATGCGCACCTCCATCGATGTCGTGAAAGCGCGCGTAACCCGTGCGCGCAACGTGACTACATTGCCCAACGCGATCGGATGGCGGAAGGAGATGTTGTCGACCGACGCGGTGACCACCAGCCGGTTGGCGTGACGCTGCGCGACGATAGCCGAAACAATGTCCATCCAATGCATGAGCCGCCCCCCCATCAGGTTGTTCATCGTATTCGTATCATTGGGCAGCACCAGCTCCGTCATGCTGAGCGCGGAATCCGCAGGCGTTTTTTTGATCCTTGTCATCGTGTTGGCAGTGACCGCCGCCCCGCAGTAGCGCGAAACGGCGCCGCCAGGGGCGGAGATGGGTGTGCCTACTGGTTGTTAGTTTGTGCAGGCGCACAAAAATCATAAAAATATTTTGCAAAGCATCGTGTGTTTTCATTATTTCGGCTCGCCATGAAGGCACCGGTTTGTCATATCGCCCTCAATACCCTGCATACTACCAGGACGCTTACGGTTGGAACGACAACCATCACGGGGTAGCTCCCGGCATATCTCATTTACCCACATCGGGCTGCTCCAGGCCCGTCCACTTCCTGACAAAAATTCCAACCGGCCCCGACAAAGACGGGACGAAGTCAATAAAAATCAGATGCTAAAGTTTAGCGCAGCGCTTAAAGGTGTCAGTTTATGAAAGTTTTGAAGTTTGGCGGCTCGTCCATCGCGAACGCAGAACGGATTGAATCCGTCATCAAGATTCTCGAATCCTATGGCCAGGAAGACATCGCCGTCGTCTTCTCTGCCTTCGGTGGCATCACCGATGCCCTTATCGAAGTAAGCCGTCGCGCCGTTCTCGGCGATGAAGAGTACAGGGCGGCCCTTGCAGAGATCGAGAAACGGCACCTCGACATCACACGCCAACTCATCGGCATTAAGAAACAGGGAAGCATTCTGGCCCAGGTCAAGATCCGAACCAATGAACTCGAGGATGTATTGAACGGCGTATACCTCGTCAAGGAACGCACACCACGTACGCTCGATTACGTGATGAGTTTTGGCGAACGATTGTCCGCGTACATTATCACCGAAGTATTGAGGGATCGCGGCATCAATGCAGAATTTCTCGATGCGCGCAACGTAATCCGAACGGATAGCACCTTCGGGAACGCCCGGGTCGATTTTGAAGAAACCAACCGGAATATTCGCCGGCATTTTGAAGAACACAAGGCGTTGCAGATCATCACCGGCTTCATCGGCACGTCGGAAGGTGGCGAGACTACCACGCTCGGACGCAGCGGCTCAGACTACACCGCTGCCATAATCGCCGGCGCTTTGCAGGCTGAGTCGCTTGAGATATGGACCGACGTAAGCGGTATGATGACCGCCGACCCGCGGTTGGTCCGCAAGGCTTTCACCGTTCCTCAGCTGAGCTATGAAGAGGCGATGGAGCTTTCACACTTCGGCGCGAAGGTGGTCTTCCCCGCGACCATGCAGCCTGCGATGGCAGGGCGAATTCCTATCCGCATCAAGAACACCTTTGATCCGGATGCCGAAGGTACGGTCATCAGTTCCGAAGTCACCAACGGCAGGCTCATCAAGGGTGTATCGTCCATGAATGGCATCAGCCTGCTCAATGTTACCGGGAGCGGGCTGGTCGGTGTCGTCGGTGTATCAAAGCGATTGTTCGGTACGCTCGCCGACGAAAAGATCAATGTGATCCTCATCAGCCAGGCGTCGTCAGAACACTCTATCTGTTTTGCGATCGAAAGCAAGTACGCCCTTCGTGCCAAGGCGGCGATCGAAAGGGAATTCGCCTACGAGATCGCCAAGGAAGAAATGGACCGCGTGACGGTAGAAAGCGAGTTTTCCATACTCGCCGTGGTAGGAGAGGGCATGAAGAACAATCCCGGAACGAGCGGGCGGATGTTCAGTGCGTTGGGAAAGAACGGCGTCAATGTATTTGCTATTGCACAGGGTTCATCGGAGCTCAACATTTCGTCGGTAGTCAAGGAAGTCGACATTGCCAAGGCGCTGAATGCCTTGCACGAAGCTTTCTTTCTGTCAGACAGAAGAGTGTTGCACATATTCCTGGTGGGCACGGGACTGATTGGAAGCGCGTTGCTGAAGATGATGGCGGAGCAGCGCGAAAAGCTCTCAGGCGAAAATCTGCTGGAGATTAATGTTGTCGCTATCGCCAACAGCCGGAAGATGTTATTCGATAGTGATGGCGTCGGACTCCGTGCGCCCGTAGAGATGTTGCTTGAAAAAGGGGAGCCGATGGACATGGACGAGTTTGCCCGACGTATGTTCGCTTTGAACTTGCCCAACAGCGTCTTTGTTGATTGTACGTCAAGCGAAGAGGTGACCGATCATTACGAATCTATTCTCATATCCAACGTGTCCATTGTGACACCCAACAAGAAAGCCAACAGCAGTTCGCTCGAACGGTATCAACGATTGAGGTCGATAGCCTTCCGCCGTGGCGTCAAATTTCTTTATGAAACCAACGTCGGGGCGGGATTGCCGGTGATCAACACGATGAACGACTTGTTGTTAAGTGGCGACAAGGTCATATCGATCGAGGCGGTTCTCAGTGGTACACTGAATTACATCTTCAGCACGTTTGTCGAGGGCCGACGCTTTAGCGACGTGGTACGCGAGGCTAAAGCGAATGGTTACACCGAACCTGACCCGCGCGACGATCTGAACGGCATGGATGTAGCGCGGAAGATCCTCATCCTGGCCCGCGAGGCAGGTTGGGAGCTGGAGCCGTCGCACATCCGCGTGGAGAACCTCGTACCGGAGCCCTGCCG
>DASVCT010000077.1:0-15933 GCA_036381475.1 Cyclobacteriaceae bacterium | reverse complement strand
TCGATGCCATGACTTCGGGAATGCCGGCTCCAACCATTCCTTCATAAGCCTGTTCGTCCGTAAACTGTACCCAGGGCAGATCCGGCTTGCCGACGGCCGCACCAAGCACGCGGGCTACGTCTCCAAGGGTTCTCTCATCGCTGGCGTGGTAGCGCACGCCATGACCCTTGAAAGACAACTCCAACAGGATCTCCGCAGCCGTTTCAGCAATATCTTCCGGATAGGAAAGGACTAATTTCGCGTTGCTATCTCCATAGTTGCCACCCAGGATGCCCATGTCCCTGATCATTCCTATGTTGCCAAAGAAATTCACATAAAAAAATCCGGGACGCAGATGTAAAATATTTACATCACTCAGTTTATTGAGCTCCCGTTCTGTCAGATACAAGCCACTTACGGGCCCGGCGCCCTCGGCTAAATGGGCTCCGGTCGCGGTAAGATTTACAACATATCGGATGTTGTTGGCCTTAATTGCCCCGGCATAGTTGGCAGCGACTTCCTCATACATATTTTTTCCACCTGCAGCCTGAGGTGGGGTCATTGTGTAAGCGGCATCCGCACCTGCAAACGCCTCCTTTAGGAAAGCAGCATCTTCCACTGTGCCGACGGCAGCCTTCGCCCCTTTGTCGGTAAGCGGTTTCAGGTGTTCTTTACTCCGCCCAATAACGGTTACTTCGTGACCTTCGGCCAAAAGGCGTTCTGCCAATGGCCTGGAGATATTACCGGCTGACCCGGTGATCACATATTTCATAGGATATGTTGTTTACAGACTCAACCAATGCACAACGACATAAACAAAAAAATAGCCGTGTTGATTCCCAATTTTGCGGATAGTCGGCACGGTAATTTTCGAAATACTACCTTTGTCCGAACCCGCAATACAGCGTGCAGATCCGAAAAAACACCAAGGCACATAAGTCCATCCTCCAGGTTGTAGGGGAATGCCTCAACCGGCCCGACCGTGAAAAACTGATTCGTTTGTACATCACGCGTGCCGGCCATTCCCTTCAACAACGCATCAGCATCGAAGGTATTCAGGGCGATGCCGACCTGCTCTACGATATGACGTATCAGGCTGTTCTCAACAACCTCAAATCGTCAAACCATCAACTGCACGAAAGCGACGAGATTCCGGGGATATACTACTTTCACACATCCTCCAATAAGGAATGGGATGAAACACCGTTCGAGTTTGATGAGGCCGTCCTCAAACTTTTCCCTTCACTTCCGGAACCTCCCACAACGCGTAAAAAGGGTAAGACTGAAAAGTATGTACTTCCCACTGCGCCAAAGACTACATCCGGGAAAACTCCACGACCTGCTTCCAAGAAGGAGCTTTCAGACAAAAAGCCCTCTCTTTCAAAAAAGGAAGAGAAACAGCCTAACTACCATCTCAAGCACAAAATACTTTTCACCGGACTCGAGACGGTCATCTTTCGGCGACCGCAAACGTCAAAACGTAATGCCCTCGATTACTACGACAAGGTAGCCAATCATCTCTTACCCGCCCTTAAAGATCGACCCATCGTGATTTACCGGTGCGCCAGCAACGGTGGCCTACTCGAATGTACAAACGCTGCGTCCCTCACTGAAGACAAGGTAGACTTACCAGACTGGATTCATACGTCGGGAAAAAACAAAGACCAACTTCTCCTGTGTAATGACCGCGACCATCTGTTCTTCTACCTTGAAGTAGGCGCTGTGGGATTTGCACCGAGGCTCGCCAGAATTGATTCCCCGGACCGCCCTGATTATCTCATAATCACAATCGGCGCGGACACCGAATGGCCTATGGTCGTCGATGCCGCACACGCAGCAAAGGTCATCCTCGATGGGCTCAAGCTGCCGTCTATGGTCAAGACGGATGGCTCATCAGGTCTTCAGGTCTATGTTCCTCTTGACGGCAGGCGCGACTTCAAGACGGCACATGCGGTAGCCAGCTTCATATGTCGATTGCTTAAACTCAAAGTTCCTGACCTGATTGCACTACCCAATTCGGACAATGGATACCGGAAGGTACTCGTGGAACATAATCTCAACGACAAAACCGGGACCGCCCTCGCACCGTATTCGCTAGTCGGCACGCATCCGGGTGTCTCAGTTCCTCTTTCCTGGGACGAGATAACAACCGACCTAAAACCGGAGCAGTTCACGCTCGAAGCCATTATGAAGTCGAAGCGCCTGTCGAAACCGGACTATTCATCGTCCGGGAAAAAAGCAGATGCCCGAACGTTGCTCGATATTTTAGAGGATCGATATGGATTTCTTCTGGAGTAGGCACTGGGAAAGGCCATCGGACGGGCTTTTGACGTTGCTGGCCGAAATTATGCAACCTATTCCCGTTAAAGTATAACCCCCATTACGCTCCAAAATCGTTATCTTTGAGGGTTAAATGAAAGTCGTCAGAATCATATTGTCGCTCTTTCTGGCCAGCCTGGTGCTGGTTTCGTCTACCCGTTTCACTGTTGGGATTCACTTTTGCATGGGCGAAGCCAGGGACATTGCACTCTTTGCTGACGGGCAGAACATAGACTGCGCCATGGAGCAACGCCTGCCACCCTGCCATCGCCAGCAACACAACTCCTGTTGCGACGATGAGACTATTGTGCACGACTCTCAGAATTTCAACCTCGCCTTTTCGGAAGACCACGCTAAGGTCGGGTCTGCGGTTGTCACCATTCAACTTCCGGTGCCGATCCGCGACGTTATTCCTTCCTCACCGTCAATACCTGACTATTCCTTTGCCGATCATCCTCCTTTACCCATTCCCGACCTGGTTGTAGAACATCGGGTATTCCTGATCTGACCCTCCCCTTTTAGCTGGAGCGTCCTGCTCCTTCCGTAATCGCCGTGTCCGGCCGTTACGATCATTGCCGTTTTTCAACTATCGTCTCTCAATTTTATGATCGAAAGTCTGATTTCGTTCTCACTGCGGAATCGCTTCCTGGTTCTGTTAGTGGCCATCGCATTGTTCGCAGGCGGACTGTATTCCGTCACTCAAAGCAAAGTCGACGCCATACCTGACCTTTCAGAGAATCAGGTGATTGTCTTTACCGAGTGGATGGGTCGCAGTCCCCAGATCATGGAAGACCAGGTCACCTATCCCCTCGTCACTAACCTCCAGGGACTTCCGGAAGTGAAGTATGTGCGCGGCTCTTCCATGTTCGGTATGAGCTTCGTCTATGTGATCTTCGACGACGATACCGACATCTACTGGGCACGCGAGCGGGTACTCGAGCGTCTTAGCTACGCCGTACGCTTACTGCCGGAGGGTGTTACGCCTACGCTCGGACCCGATGGCACGGGTGTCGGTCACATCCTCTGGTACACACTGGACGCGCCCGGCATGGACCTGGGTGAACAAAGGGCGTTGCAGGATTGGTACATAAAGTTCGCGCTTCAGAACACGCCGGGCGTGAGTGAAGTTGCGTCCTTCGGCGGATTTCAAAAACAATATCAAGTAACGCTGAACCCGAACAAGCTCGCTTACTACGACTTGTCCGTTCCGGAAGTCATCCGCGCTATCCGTTCCAATAACAACGAGACCGGCGGGCGCAAGTTTGAAATGAGCGACATCGGGTATATCGTAAAGACCAGTGGCTACCTTCAGTCGGTTGAAGAAATCGAAAAACTCCCGTTAAAGACCATCAATAGCGTACCCGTGACGGTTCGCGACGTAGGAACCGTCCAGATGACGGGTGAATCCCGCCTTGGAATTCTCGATCTGAACGGTGAAGGTGAAGTCGTCGGCGGCATCGTGGTGATGCGCTACGGAGAAAACGCCAATGAAGTCATTGCTGCCGTCAAACGGAAAATGGAAGACGTAGCTAAAGGCTTTCCCGAAGGCGTAACGTTTAACATTATTTACGATCGGAGCGAACTGATCCAGGAGTCCATCTCCTCGATCAAAACGACGCTCATTGAAGAAATGATCGTCGTGTCGGTGATCGTCATCCTGTTTCTCTTTCACTGGCGCAGCGCAGTGAGCATCATCGTACAGATTCCCGTAACCATCGCGACAAGCTTTATCCTGCTGAACGCGTTCGGGATTACTTCCAACATCATGTCCCTTACGGGAATCGCGCTAGCCATCGGCGTTATCGTCGACAACGGGATTATTATGGCAGAGAATTCGTATAAGCACCTGTCCGCGAGATTCAGCGAGCTCAATGGCGAGTAGGCAGCTTGCCCCGATGGTGGCCAGTAGGCAGTAGGCATTAGGCAGTATGCAGTAGTAAGCAGTAGGCAGTAGGCGAGTAAGAAACAGTCACTAAGAAGTTAACAGAAAAGAGTGGAAGGTAAAGACGACATCAACACTTCAACACTCCAACACAATAAAAGCATGATCCAAAAAATATTCAATAAAAAATACAACCCAATTGAAGAGTCGGAGCGGTTGGCGATCATCGAGCGATCCTCGAAGCAGGTGTCGCGCGGGGTGTTTTATTCGACCGTGATCATTATCACCTCGTTCCTTCCCGTGTTCTTACTCACCGGGCAGGAAGGAAAGCTCTTCCATCCCCTGGCGTATACAAAGACCTTCATCATGCTGGTCGACGCAATACTGGTGGTCACACTGGCACCAGTGATCATTTCTCTCTTCATGAAAGGCAAGTTTCCGCGGGAAAACCGAAATCCACTAAACCGGTTCCTTGAAAGAATTTACGAGCCGGTCTTGCGTGCATGCCTGAAATGGCGGAAGACCACGATTGGAATCAATATTATCGCGCTGATCGTAAGCATTCCCCTCCTTCTCAACCTGGGGACTGAATTTATGCCGCCCCTCGACGAGCAGTCGATCCTGTTCATGCCAGTAACGCTGCCCGACGTCTCCAACGCCGAAATCAAACGCATTCTCCAGGTACAGGACAAGATTATCAAGTCGGTACCCGAGGTAGATAAAGTACTTGGCAAAGCCGGACGTGCCTCAACAGCAACCGACAATGCTCCCATCAGTATGATCGAAACGATTGTCATGTTGAAGCCGAAATCTGAATGGCGCGAAGGCATCACAAAGTCGGAGATCATCAACGAACTGGATGCGAAGCTGAGAATACCCGGCGTGGTAAACGGCTGGACACAACCCATCATCAACCGCATCAACATGCTGGCCACGGGCGTACGTACCGATGTGGGTGTCAAGGTCTTTGGTCAGGATCTGGATACAATCGCTGCCGTGTCGGAACGCGTCAAGAACGTGCTTGAAGCAGTGCCCGGGGTTCACGACCTGTACGTCGACCCGGTTACGGGAGGCAAATACCTCACCATCGACATCAACCGTGATGCTCTCGGGCGGTACGGTCTCACCGTCGATGACGTAAACCTCGTTGTCGAGTCGGCCATTGGTGGTGCTCCAGTGGGTCAGACCGTCGAAGGTCGCCAGCGGTTTTCTATCGGCGTCAGGCTGGCGCAAGACTTTCGCAACAGCATCCAACGTCTCGAACGCATTCCCATCAAAACCGGCAGTATGGGCTTTATCCCCCTATCGGCTGTCGCCACGATTCGATTGGAGAACGGTCCACCGATGATCGCTTCCGAGAATGCGATGTTGCGGGGGGCCGTGCTTTTCAATGTGCGGGACCGTGACCTGGGAAGCACCGTGGAAGATGCCATGCGCGTACTGAACGAAAACCTCGGCGCGTTACCGGACGGGTATTTCCTTGAATGGAGCGGGCAGTATGAAAATCTGATCCATGGTCAACGCACGCTGATGCTCGTGGCGCCGATCGTGCTGATCGTCATCTTTGTCTCCCTGTACCTCGCCTTCAAATCTGTTCGTGAGGCGTTCTTCAGCCTCATTACCGTTCCCTTTGCACTCATCGGTGGAGCCTACATGGTGTACTTCTATGGTGTTAACCTGTCGGTTGCCGTGGCGGTTGGATTCATTGCCTTATTCGGCATAGCCGTCGAGACCGGTGTCGTCATGGTTATATATCTCAACGACGCCATGCATCAGCTGGTGCAGCTACGCGGAAATTCGAGTGAAACCATCACACGTGATGAACTTAGAGAATATGTGATCGCAGGTGCCGCGAAGCGTTTGCGCCCTAAACTAATGACGGTGTGCGTGGCGCTGTTCGGCTTGACGCCGGTTCTTTGGTCGACTGGCGTTGGAAGTGATGTCATGATCCCGATCGTCCTTCCGATGATCGGCGGAGTGCTGACTTCCTCCACACACATCCTCCTGGTGACACCGCTCATCTTCCTGATGACGAAAGAATACGAATTACGAAGATTCGGAAAAATCGATGTATATGAAGTACGACACTAGAACGATACTCCTGGCTGCCGCGCTGTGCATCGCCTGGATCGGTAGCCACGCACAGACCTGGACACTGGACAGTGTGCTGGCCGCTGTCGAAAGAAACAACCCCGAGTTGGAGGCATACAACAACCGAATCCGGGCATTCGACGCGTATGCAGAAGGCGCCAAAAGCTGGATGGCGCCGATGGTCGGTGCGGGCACCTTCATGAAACCCTACCCTGGGGAATCCGCCGCACACGAAAACGAGGAAGGTGCGTGGATGTTCAGCATCGAACAGGATATTCCCAATCCCGCAAAGCTAAAGGCCAATAAGCGGTATATGGATTCCCGGTCAGACGCCGAACGGCAAGCGCGTTCGGTTCAACTCAATGCGTTACGATCAGAAGCCAGAACGCTGTACTACCAATGGCTGGTAGCCGAAAAAAAATTAAAGACGCTCGCGGAGAACGAACAGATCATGGAACTGATGCTTCGCCTGAGCCGGATACGCTATCCGTACAACCAGGCCAGCCTCAGCAGCATTTATCGCGCGGAAGGACGACTTGAGGAAGTGCACAATGGCATTGCCGTAACGAAATCGGATATCGAGTCGATTCGGTTCCGGCTTCAGGCCCTCATGGCCATTCCGACAGGCGATTCCATCATGATCGACACAACAACGCGCGTAGTCTTTGAGCCCGATCCCACTATCGCGGATACCGCAGCGTTGAGCGACAGACGAAGCGACGTCAGACAACTCGAGGAATCCATCCGCACCATGCGACTCAACGAGGAACTTCGACATATCCAGGCTAAGCCGGATTTCCGGATACGCTTCGATCACATGCAACCCATTGGCGACATGCCAACGTCATTCAGCGCAATGGCTATGGTCTCCATTCCCATCGCACCCTGGTCGTCCAAAATGTACAAGTCAGAGGTCAGAGGAATGCAGTATGATGTAGAGGCGATGAAGGATGAACGAGAGGCTATCCTGATTGAGACACGCGGAAAGCTTACTGCACTTGCCGCACGCATAATGGCCACTGAGCAGGCGGTGAAAAACTACGAGTCGAAAATCATTCCCGCCCTGCGGAAACACCAGCAGGCCGTGATGCTGGCATACGAAGAAAACCAGGAACAACTCCCGACGGTCGTTGATGCCTGGGAGGCTCTCAACATGGCACAAATGGAGTATCTGGAAAAAATGGAAACGTATTACTTGATGATCTCTGAATATGACAAGGAACTTGAAAAATAAGACTCGGATTCTTGCGGTGCTCCTGTTGCTGGCTGTGTCGTCATGCAACAACCACACTGAAAGCGCCGAGGGAAACCTATACATCTGTCCTATGCATCCTACGGTGACCTCCCATGAGCCGGGAACCTGTCCAATATGCGGCATGAACCTGGTTCCCCATGGAGGAACGGGAGAGGAACTGGCGACGACGCCGGAGCTTGCACGCGTATTGAAATCGCCCGATGAGTCTATCGTGGCATTGGTGAACACCGTCAGGGCCGAATATAAGTCGATGCCCATTGATGTTACTGTCAATGGAATTGTTACTTACGACACACGCAAGGTGCACACGATACCATCGAGGGTTGCGGGCCGCCTTGAAACGGTATACATCACGTACGAGTATCAGCCGGTGAAGGCGGGCCAAAAGGTCGCCGATATTTACAGCCCGGGGCTCAACACAGCGCAACGCGAACTGATCTTTCTGCTGGACAATGATTCCGAAAACACGACACTGATCGATGCCGCGCGGAGAAAGCTGGAGTTGCTCGGAATGACACGGGCTCAGATCAACGCCCTTGAAACCAAGCGCGTAGTGACATCAACCGTCAGTGTCTACAGCCCATATTCCGGTTATATCATCACCGCTGCCTCTCCCCCAACCCTTTCCGCGCCGACAATTTCTTCCGAAAGTTCGGAAGGCGGCATGGCGAAGGGTATGAGTGGCGGGTCCATGTCGGCAGTATCGGAAGAGTCACCTTCCAATCGCGGTATGCTCGTGCGTGCCGGCGACTATGTGTCTGAAGGACAAACACTGTTCACGCTGGTAGACTCGAAAGCACTCCGCATTGAACTCACCCTTCCGGGAACGGCCGGCCATAACGTCCGCTCTGAAACCAATGCGCAACTCAGCATGGGCGGCCGCAACATACAAGACGTCACGATCGACTTCGTCGAGCCGTTTGTCAGCAAAGGTCAGCCATTCACCAGGCTGCGCGTGTATGCCGAACATCAACAGGACCTCCGAATCGGCAGCCTCGTTTCGGCCCGCATACACATCGACACGCGCGAGGCGCTTTGGGTACCACGGGAGTCGGTGGTGGATCTCGGAACGCAACAAGTTGTCTTTGTCGAACAACGCGGTGTATTGAAGCCCAAAGTCGTGCAAACCGGAATCACCGCGGATGGCATGATTGAAATAAAAAACGGCCTAGCCACATCGGATGAGATTGCGGCGAACGCACAATTCCTTGTCGACAGTGAAAGTTTCGTAAAACCGATCAATTGATATGAAACGCATTGGACTCATATTACTGACCATCGCGCTTCTGGCGGGGTGCTCATCTAAGAACCATCAAGGCGACGACCACGCTGCGCACCACACCACGTACACTTGCCCGATGCACCCGGACGTCATACAGGACCAACCTGGCACATGCCCTGTATGTGGAATGGATCTGGTGCCCGTCACGCATGGAGCCAGTGACGGCGAGCACATTATGCTGACGGACACGCAACTCAAACTGGCCAATATCACCCTCGCCCCGGTATCCTGGCAACGTGTCGGCGAGACCAGGGTAGTCAACGCTATCCTGACAGTTGATGAACAGCAGTCTGGCGCGATCAGCAGTCGCGCACCCGGAAGGGTGGAACGAATCTTCATAAAGGAAACAGGGCGGATTGTCAGAAAGGGCGAACCGCTTTACACGTTGTACAGTGAGGAACTACTCACATTACAACAAGAGTACCTGCTGGCAAAGGAACAGTACGAGACACTGGGACACGCAGAGACACGATACAAGTCGTTTTTAGACGCGGCGCAGAGAAAACTTGTGTTGATTGGACTTACGCCGACGCAGATCGAACGCCTGAATAAAAATAGCCTCAAACCCGAAATCACGTTTCTCGCGCCGGAGTCGGGCGTCGTGTACCAGGTCAATGTCGTAGAAGGCGCGTATGTATCAGAAGGTACACCCTTGTTCAGAATTGAAGATACCCGTTCGCTGTGGGTCGAAGCAGAATTGTATCCGGGTGAGGACGCTTTCGTGCAGGTGGGCGATACGGTCACCGTTATGACGGAGGACGAAACACAGGCGACGAAGGCCAGGGTAATCTTTCTTAGCCCGGAGTTCAGACGTAACACACAAGTAACGATGTTGAGAGCACGGATCGACAACCCAAATGGCGTCCTTCGTCCGGGCCAATTTGCGCAGGTGCTCCTCACCCATTCACCACGTAAGGCGATCGCCGTTCCTACCGAGGCAGTCATCAGGGACGAGCACGGCGCCCGTGTTTATCTCGTATCAGGGGGAAATGCCTTCCATCCACAAATCGTACAGACAGGATTGGAAGGACCTGATTTCATCGAAATAACACAGGGGTTAATTGAAGGCGACACGGTAGCCGCAACCGGCGCGTATCTGCTTTATTCTGAATTTGTGCTTAGGGGTGCCGACCCGATGGCAGGGCATGTTCATTAACAATGAGTGAATGAGTGAATGAGTGGATGAGTGAAGGGCGAATTGAGTGAATGAGTGAATGGGGTGACATCAACACGTCAACACATCAGCACATCACGACTTCACTGATTTCCCGAAGGCTTCCCAGTCGAAGCCTGTCTCTATCCTATTGTGTCTCAGTGTGGGGATTTGGGTTGTGATAAGCAGGACCGTTCCGTCGAGGTCCACGCGGTGGTATTGCGGGATGTAGCGTTTTATGGCCTTAACCAACTTGAATTGAGCTTCGGGAAAGTGTTGCTGTACCGACGCTTTGAGGGTATTGATGTTGCTCATCCCATAGAACAGAACCAGCTCTGGTTTAAAGGTTTTGACATTTATAAGGAGTCGTTGGATCCGATGGGGATACACATGTTCTTCGTAAGAAGTTCGCGACCGGATAAATTTCAGTCCCGGCAGATCGAGCCAGCTGTAATACCATCCGTGATGATGGGCGCTTGGCAGCGGATACAATTTTAGCACGGCCTCATTGCGCAAGGCGGGCGACGCGAAGGTATGTTTCTGATAGTCAATATATGATGGCGGCGGTTCGTTCCTGACGGCATACTCAAAAGCCGTTAAATTTTTCCAGACCGTGTTTGATGCCGCCTGTTCACCGAAACGGTAATCGTAAAGGGTGCGATAAGCTTTTGCCTTCGATCCTTCCCATCGCAGGGCAACCTGCCGGTACAGTTCGCGGATGTCACACAGGGTGCCCTCGGATTCAGGATGGTGGGCTTGAAAATAGTTTATTCGATCGGCTACATCCTCAGGCAGTTCGCCTCCTCCTTCTTCGTACGCGACAAACCAAAACCGGGCATGCCATGAGCCGTATCCATAAAAGTTTTCAATCCAATGACGAAGTGCCTCTTCCTCGATAAGCATACGAGAGAAAGATAAGAAGAATGATTGAATGAGCCCTCGCGCTTACTTGCTGACAATCGGCAATGAAGGGTTGCCCAGCGACGATGTCCTTAAATAGTTCCCGTCGGGATAATATATGAAAAGACACGTTCCACCTGCGACGTCTCCGATGAGTTTACGATGAATCCGGTAAGGTATAGCAGGGCATCCGAAGCTGCGTCCGAGCCGTCCGTTCTTTTCTACAAATGATTCACTGACATAGTCGGCCCCATGCATAACGATCGCGCGTGCTTCCGCCTGGTCGTTGATGCCTTTCTCTGCGCCGTACAGCTTCAGCGATAAGCCGTGTTTGCCATAGTACATGTCGCCGGTAATATAGAATCCCAGGCTACTTTGATGCGAGTTGGCTCGGTTGGAGAAGCGGGTTGCGAACAACTCCCCGCTATTCCTCCCATGCGCGACGAGGGTGTAGTAGCGAACCTTCTGATTCGCCAGGTCGATGACCCATAGCCTTCTTTCACTGGACGCCTTCCTGAAGTCAACGATCGTAATGATTTGTTTATCCGAAAGCCTGTTTTGCTCTTTCAACTGATAGTATCCCGAAAGTGCGCGTCGGAGCAGGTCCACGTCGGGCTTATCCTGAAAGGGAAGGGAATAATACAGTGATTCCGCGACCCGGGCCACTGAATGCGCGAAAGGGTTTGCCCGGGTCGGCGCCGGGAGAAGCAGGACTGCCCATAGCATGCCGGCCAGGACCCGGCGCGGCGAGGAAAGGAGGTGCATAGCGTGGAGTTTTGACACAAGACATGTCAAAGCAACCAAAAAGTTCCGAATTATCTCATCCGCCCAACTTTTTTTCAGTAACAACGGGTAATGTTTGGTAATACCGGTTGATCAACTGCCTGTCATGACCATAGACATCGTCGTAGCGTTTGAGTGTCTTGCCGTCGAAAGTAACCGTAAAATACCTGATATGAATTGGCAATGGCCTGTCGAGGTCGATGCGGCGCATGGTTTTCGTTGCCAGGTATCCCGAGATTTGTTTCGCTGAGTAGCGCGTGTAGTTTTCCGCCAGGTAGTGGGCGAATTCGATGGCCTTTTCCATGCGGATGCAGCCATGACTTCGTGCACGATTCGTATACTGGAACAATCCTTTCGCGTTCGTGTCGTGTAGCATAACGGAGTAGGGATTGTCGAATTGAAATTTGACAATACCCAGCGCATTATGCACCCCCTCACGCTGCCTCAATGAAACCGGAAAATGGCTTCGGCTGTACGTATCCCAGGGAAGGGTGTCATAACGCAGAATCTTGCCATTCTTGTCCAGTACTTCCAGGTTATTCAGTGGAATAAAAGAAATGTTCTTCTGGATCGCCGGAAGGTATTCACCTACCGCAATACTGCGGGGTACATGCCAGTACGGATATATGGTAAAGCATTCTATGGCGCTGCTGAACACCGGCGTCGGAGTGCGAGCAGATCCGACAATCGCCTTCGACCGAAGTATCTCTTTGCCGTTCCCGAAGACCGTAACTTCAAAGGCAGGAATGTTGACCCACACATAATCAGGTTCCGGAGCATTCGCTTCCCAACGCCATCGCTCGAGGTTGATCTCAATGCTTTTGATGAGGCCTTGCGCCGGAATGGAATCGGACGTCACCCCCTCCAACAGCAACTGTTTGTCCACGGCGTTCAGCGTATCATATATCGAAGTCAGTGCCGATCGAAGCATTCGATATCCCTCATGGCCGGGTTCTCTTGAGATAAGATAACGATGGATGTCGGCAGCGGTAGCCAGCCTGACGCCACCTTCTATTAGTGTAGAGTCCACGATGATGGGCTTAAGTCTGCCATTGCTGATATGAGAACTCAAAGTGAAAAGGGCATCAGTGAGCAACGCATTCAGCCTTACACGTGAATCGCAACTCTGATCATCACGAAGTGCCTCGATTTCGTCAAGATGATAATCCTGCGGAAGCAATCCGTACTTCCGAACTGATTGAATCGCCTTGATCATGGCGTCAGCGTTTGGGGTGGAATCGTCGGTGCCATACCAGTTCAGCGCAAAGCCATGGGATAGATAATAGTCGAACACATCCTGGCTTCTCAAGTTCCGGTAGGTTGCCGATGAGGCATCGGAGGGCATCAGGGAACAGGTGTCGCCGGCGCTGACAAAGTTGTTCTCGTCAGTCGCGTCCGTGTTGTTTTGCCGGGCGAATTCCACCTTGCATGACGCCAGTAGAACTGTCAAAACTGTCACGGTCAGCGTCACAATGTATCTGCAAAAATGACTGGTAAAAGCGCCCATACAAATGTTAACCCATTTGACTAAGTATACGCAATTCACAGGCCAGGGAACATGACAACCCGCAGGGGACGCTATGACTCATGTCATATTATGAGGTGTTTCGATTCTTACAGGTTCCCGTAGAAAGAACGCGGCAAATGTTTACTTTTCGGAATACAATCCGATGCTATGATCGTTCACCTGATCGACGGAACGTACGAACTGTTCCGGCAGTTCTATGGCCAACGCACGTTCAACAAGGGCAAAGACAAACACCTCGGCGCCGTCACGGGCGTACTCAATAGTATTTTGCAGATGATCGATGAGGGCGCGACACACATCGGCGTCGCCACTGATCACGTCATCGAGTCTTTTCGAAACGAACTGTGGCCGGGTTACAAGACGAGCGAAGGAATGGATCCTGCCTTGCTTGCGCAATTTCACCCGCTGGAAGAGGCACTCGCCGCTATGGGCATAGCCGTCTGGCCCATGGTGGAACTGGAAGCCGACGATGCGCTGGCCTCTGCCGCTCATCTCGCTGCAGCGGATAAGGATGTTGAAAAGGTCTGCATCTGGACACCCGACAAAGACCTGGCGCAATGCGTACAGGCCGACAGAATTGTCCAGATCGACCGGAGATCCAAAGTAATTCGCGATGCCGAGGGAGTACGCAAAAAGTTCGGCGTCGATCCTGCAGGCATTCCCGATTTCCTTGCCCTGGTGGGCGACAGCGCTGACGGCTATCCGGGAATTGCCGGAATAGGTAAGGTCAGCGCTGCGCGACTGGTAAATGAGTACGGTACCATTGAAGCGTTCCCTGATAACATACTTGGAGAAAAGCGCGACCTGGCCTTGCTGTTCAAGACGCTCGCTACATTACGCAGTGATGAAAAACTTTTCAGCGACGTCGACGCCTTGCGTTGGCGCGGACCCGGGTCTGATTTTGGGTCGTTCACGGCAAAAGCAAAGGACTCACGTTTGCTGCAACGCGCCCAGACGCTTGCCGAACGGCACCCGTAAAGGGAGCCGACACGCGGTGAAACCCCCGCTGATTTGTGATTAGTGATGTTTGATTTGTGATTTGTGATTTGTACACCCACAGAACACATTTTTCCATCAACGACGACGCTTGATATTCTAAGGGAGAAACTCCATTCCTGGGCATCAAATCGAAAATCAAAAATTACTAATCAATCCCCCTTATTCCCTTTTTTCCTTATTTCCTTATTCCCTTATTTCCTTATTCCCCTATTTCCTATTTCCCCCTTCCCCCTACTCACCAGCATAGATGATCGACACAATCCCCGCCAGGAACAGGATCAGCATGATGGCGATCAAGGTCGACACACCCTTCGGCGCATTCTTGAATTCTTTCCAAATGAACACGCCCCATAGTGCTGCAACGAGTGTCGCACCCTGGCCAAGCCCGTAAGAGATCGCTGGACCTGCTTTGCCCGCCGCGATGAGGTTTAGCGAATTTCCGATACCCCAAATAATGCCGCCCAACACGCCGACAAGGTGCAACGAGAACTTGCCACGGAAATATTCGCCATAGCTCGTCGGCGGCCCGCTGATCGGGTTCTTTAATAATATGGTGTTGAAGACAAGGTTGCTCACAAAGATCCCGATGGAAAATATCACGACTGCTGTATAGGGCGTCATGAGCCCCGGGGCCGGTGCGCTGAAATTCTCGAGGTCCATGCTTGCCGCGACAAAGCGGTAGAAGAAGGACATGAGAATCCCTGCCAGGATCGACACGACGAGGCCTTTCGTGGAAAGCTTCTGACCCGCGCCAGAAGCGCTCTTGCGATAGGCAATCGCATTCAGAATGATTGCCGTCGTGATGAGTGCAACGCCGAGGAACAGCAGTACCGGGTCGCCCTTTTGTGAACCCAGATAGTTAACCACCACGCCAAGCACGAGAGCTATCCCGATTCCAACCGGAAAGGCTACCGACATACCGGCGATGGCAATCGCCGTAGAAAGCAAAATGTTGGCGGCGTTAAAAATGATGCCGCCAAGAAAGGCACTCCACAAGTTTGCCGTATCGGCCTGTCGCAAGTCAACGAGAAAACTCCTGCCCTCGCTTCCTGTGCTGCCGAGGGTGAAGGCGAAGATCAGGGAAAGCAGGAGAATGCCTATTACATAATCCCAGTAAAACAACTCGTAGCGCCAGCTCTTGCCCGCGAGTTTTTGCGTGTTGCCCCATGATCCCCAGCAGAGCATGGTAATAACACAGAACCATACGGCTGTAGTGTAACTGTCGACGATAAACATAGGTTTGGCGGTGGTTTAGGTATTGGTATTGGTCAGTTTCTCTTCATTGTCACACGTTGCCGTCGATTACTCGGGGTCCGCATCTCGAATGCGAGCTGGCGACATTCAACGACGACATCCTTTAGTGGTTTCCTTTTTTGGCACCGGGTGGTATGTCGTAGTGATATCCTTTCCAGGGTTCCCTTCCTGCAACATACTCAGGATTCGGCACCATCATCTGTGCGTTGACGCTTTTTCTCCATTCATGAAGCATGTCCCGCAGCTTTTTCACCTGTTCAGGGTTCTCCTTAGAAATATCATTCAGCTCTCCGGGATCCTTCGCCAGGTCGAATAACTGGACCGTACCGTTTTCATAATACTCCAGCAACTTGAGATTTCCGTATCGTATCGCTCCGCCCGGGCTCTGCATCCCGTGATTGCTATAGTGGGGAAAATGCCAATAAATTGCCTCTCTGTCAAGGGTTGAGGCGCCCTGCAGCAAGGGCACAATACTTTTTCCATCGACGTGTTGTTCCGGCAGGAGTGG
>DASVCT010000076.1:0-5155 GCA_036381475.1 Cyclobacteriaceae bacterium | reverse complement strand
GTGGTTAAACAGGATTCCATTACACGCAAACATTCCGTACGCTTCCCTGTAATTGACTGTGATCCAGTATCCATACAGCTTGGCTACTGCATAGGGTGAGCGGGGGTAGAAAGGGGTTCGTTCCGACTGGGGAATTTCCTGTACGAGCCCATACAACTCCGAGGTGGAAGCCTGGTAAATTCGCGTTTTTTGGGCCAAATTCAGCAATCTGACTGCTTCCAGGATACGCAGCGTCCCGATTCCGTCCGTGTTGGCAGCGTATTCGGGAACGTCGAAGCTGACCTTTACGTGCGACATGGCTCCGAGGTTGTAGATTTCATCGGGCTGAACCTCCTGGATAATCCGGATCAGATTCGTAGAATCCGTCAAATCCCCATAGTGGAGCTTGAATCGGATGTCCTTTTCGTGGGGATCCTGGTACAAATGGTCGATACGCTCCGTATTGAGGGACGAGCTGCGCCGCTTGATACCGTGCACGGTGTATCCCTTTTTTAGCAGCAATTCCGCCAAATAGGCCCCATCCTGACCCGTGATCCCCGTAATCAGGGCAACTTTTCTGTCCTTTTTATCCATTATTTCGCTTGTTTTGCGCCATTTTACTTACAATTTTACCGGGTTGGAGGAAATTGCCCAATGAGCAAAGTTTTGGCTGGCGATGACCACCATCATGTGAAAAACGTACTCGACTGCCTACTTTTAGACTGTCAATTGGCTTTAACCTTACACATGTATGGAAGATAGGTATTACTCCAGGCTGATCAAAGTGATGGTCTTCATCGTCGACTTTTACCTGATCAGCATAGCCTTTACTCTGGCCAAGAAGGTAGGCCTCAGTTCAGGGCTAACGCCGGACCAGTCAACTTCTTTCCTGCTGATCTTCAGTCTTTGCTGGGTCATTGCCGGATTCAACAAGATCTATCACCTTAATAAGTTCAGCCTGATCAAGACGATTAGCACGCACTTGGTTGGCATCCTTTTCATGCATGCGGTATTGATCGCCGGGATCATGCTCGCGTTCGAACCGTACCGCGTGCCTGTAAATTTCCTTCTCGCCGTATATCTGTTTACGGCCGTCATGGTAATCGGCTCGAGAGTAACCTACAAGATACTGTCAAAGTACCTGGAGTTTTCGGGATTTGACCAACGGCGATTTGTTATCGTGGGTGCAACGCAGTCGGGAAAGTCAATTCAAAGCTTTTTCGAATCACACGACCTTACCCGGTACCAGTTCCGTGGGTTCTTCGACGACAAGAGAGATTCAACCGTAGTCGATCCGTCGCTTATCAAGGGCACACTGGCGGATGTGAAGGAGTTCTGTGTACGGGAGAATATTGATGAGATATATTTTGCCCTGCCTCTCACAGAGAAGGAACTGATAAAGGAGATATCCCAATTCGCGGATGACAATTGTATCTACTTCCGTATTGCCCCCGACTTCAGCAACGTGGTAACGGAAAACTACAACGTGCTGCTGTACGATTCCCTGCCTGTTCTCACCACGCGCAGGGAACCTTTGGGCATTTCTATCAATGCAGCATTGAAGCGCGCCTTCGATATTTTGTTCTCGCTTGCCGTAATCCTTACTGTATTTCCAATCGTGGTTCCGATTATCGCGATTGCGATACGACTTGACTCGAAAGGCCCGATCATATTCAAGCAATTAAGGCTGGGGAGAAAGAATAAGCTCTTTGAATGCTACAAGTTCAGAACCATGGTAGTCAATGCGAATCAGGAAGTGCAGGCGACTAAGAACGATCCCCGCGTAACACGGGTGGGCAAGTTCCTGCGGAAAACAAACCTGGATGAGCTCCCGCAATTTGTTAATGTTCTGATGGGCAGCATGTCAGTTGTTGGACCAAGGCCACAGATCAAAAGCCAGCTTGACCAGTATTCCGGTATCATCGAGAAATACAAGATGAGGCATTTCGTTAATCCCGGAATCACGGGCTATGCGCAGGTCAACGGCTTCCGTGGCGAAACCAAGGAAGTCGGACTGATGGAAAAAAGGGTTGAATACGACGTGAAGTACATGGAAAACTGGAGCCTGAGTCTGGATGTGAAGATCATATTCCTGACGGTGTGGAACATGTTCAGGGGGGAACGCGGCGCATACTAATTAACCCGATCTTGACGCACGATCAGGATACATTGTACCGTACATCCACTGTTTTACCGGAGAGGGCAAACATTTTTGGTACCTGGATTTCCCTGGGGACGTATAAGCAGTTTATCGATGCGATATTTGCGCTTGCCGACGGCATGCTTTCATCATATGTATGCTTCGCCAATGTGCATATGGTGGTTGAGGCATACAAGGATCCATCATTCGCAAGAGTAATCAACCAGGCCGACTTAGTGACACCCGATGGTAAACCACTGACCGTGTTCCTTCGGCTGTTCAGGAAGGTGAAACAAGAACGGGTGGCAGGGATGGATGTCATTGGTGACCTGCTGCGCGAATGCGCCAGCCGAGGGAAGTCTGTATACTTTTATGGGACTACGGAGGAGGTTCTCGAAGCGATGCGCCGCAGGGCTCTCCTGGAGAATCCAACCCTTCGGATCGAGGGTCATTACGCACCGCCCTTTCGCCCTTTGACCGACGATGAAAAAAATGAAATAATCCATCGAATAAACTCGGCGAACCCGGATTTGGTTTTTGTTGCCCTGGGGTGTCCCAAACAAGAACGGTGGATGGCTGAGAACAGAGGAAAGATAAATGCCTGCATGCTGGGTCTAGGGCAGGCTTTCCAGGTGTATGCCGGCATGGTAAAGCGATCTCCCAAGTGGATGCAGGACTATTCCCTGGAATGGGTGTACCGATTGGCACTTGAACCGAAGCGACTGTGGAGGAGATACCTGGTGACGAACTCTCATTTCCTCTGGCTCACGATTCAGCATTTTTTTGGGAGGATCTTTCATCCCTCAAGGCTGTCGCGTCATCCCAGGGTTTGACCGGTGGTCACCGCCAGAAGCGTGACCTATCTCGCGGAGTAATTCAGCTGGTCAAGGGTATCGGAGCGATCAACGTCCTGCGGTGTCCCAAATCCGCCTTTCCAAACCTGCCAGGGCGTATCACCCCGATCATACATATCGTCAAGCGCCTGCTTTTCCTTGAAGGTGTCCATGGCGATGAACATGCCGTCATAGGGATAGGCCATTAGTTGACTGAGGGCAACCAGCCGGGGAAATGTATATTCGAGAAGGTCACCGTCCGGGTCAATGTGTCTGAAAATTTCCTTCCTGAAAATGTAGTAGCCGGCATTGAACCAAACCTCATCCAGCTTGTTCACGGATGTAACTCTGGCGGCACCCTCCGTTGTGGTAGGTTCGATGGAGGTAACACGAAGGTCTTTTCTGGGCCGTGTAACCATCAGCATCCCTACCTTTCCGGATTTCTGGAAAGCCTGGATCATGTCAGGGAGGTGGAGATCCGTGAGGCCGTCCGCGTAGTTCACCAGGAAGGCATTCTCACCCTTCAGATATTTCTTGACTGCCAACAGACGTTCCGCAATGTTCGCATAGAGGCCCGTATCCGCAAATGTGATGTTCCAGTCGTGGATGTCGCGTTCAAAAAGGTCAATATTAGATCCGGCCCTCAGGATGAAATCGTTCGACAAGTACTCCTTGTACTTCATGAAGTAATTCTTGATCTCATCGCCTTTGTACCCAAGGCACAATATAAAATCTCTGTGCCCGAAGTGGGCATAGTATTTCATGACGTGCCAGATCATGGGTCTGTTGCCAACGGGTACCAATGGCTTGGGAATTCGCTCCGAGTATTCCTGGAGGCGGATACCGGTGCCTCCACAAAATAGGACAACTTTCATCAGGGGACTTTTCTGGTTCTTAGCAAATATCGCTCATGACTGTTTCCATGTAAGGTCTATTCTGTGAAATGAATAAAAACAGGTCAAAAAAGCGCTCTGCAAGGATAAAGTGGGTATGCGCAATGTAAGATACGTACACAGCCTGTTGAAAATCTTCCGCGTCAGCAAGGTTCAGGCCCAGGGCATTCTCAGTTTTCGGAAGAAATGAACCGTTATTCGCGTGAAATCCATGGCGAAGAACCAGAGTCCATGGACGATGTTCGCCGTTGAATCGATGGCAAACCAGAACCGTTCCTTGATATTGACATGCGACCGAATGTCGAAATAATAGCTCTTCAGCGAAGCAAGGGTGTATTCTTCTTTATGAACGCTATGCCCTTTGTGACTAAAGACGGGGACGTCGTAGCTTACCAGCAAACGATAGCCTGCTTTTCTAGCACGAATGGGAAGCTCGGTATCGCCGCATTGGGTGTAGTGCCTGTTGTTATAGATGCCCAATTTTTTGAAGACTTCCACAGGAATCAGAGTTCCTCTGCCCGTAAGGTAAGAGACATTCTCTTCGATGTGTCCTTGTCCGAATGAGGCAAGACTTTTGCCCTCATTCAACGCCCTCCATTTCCCGGTAGTCCAATTCATTACGACACCGCCATTTGTTAGCAGGTCCTGGTCATGAAAATCGGTAACAACAGATCCGATCAGGGAGCGGGGATAACGCTCAGCCAGCGAATAATAATTGGCAATGTACTCAGGGGGGACCTCAAGGTCATCGTTGATAACCAATATGTGGTCATCCTCCTTGCAAAAGCTGAGCACATGGGTTATCGCCGTGTTTATCGCGCCGGTCCACCAAAGGTTGCCATCACCCCTGATAACCGTGACTTCCGGGAATTCCGTTCTAAGCATTTCTTCCGTTCCATCCGTGGATCCGTCATCGGTTACCACAACGCGAAAATCCTTATTGGTTTGGGCGCGGAACGAAAGCAGGCAATTCCGCAACAAAGTCCTCCGGTTGTGAACGGGAATTGTGATGTAGATCATGCCTGAAACGGTTGAACGTCGTAAGGTTTTGGCTTCAAGGGAGATGGACACGCTCTTGTCTCGGGTCCCTACTTGACAAGCTGGTTGCTCGGCTGAACACTGCCGTAAATGTCGTCTTTATGTACGTTATGTCTCCAGCGGGCCGGCAGCATCTTATACAAGACAACTACTGCAGATGAGATCGCCGTTAAAAATTTTTTCCCGGCGGGCATTCCGTCAAAGACGGGCGATCGATACGGCTCCCTATAGGCATCCAGCGCAATCTTTACCACCGGCAAGCTTCCGACCCA
>DASVCT010000075.1:0-7263 GCA_036381475.1 Cyclobacteriaceae bacterium | reverse complement strand
TAAGCAGATTGAAGTTCCTGCGCCGGTTATAGGGAATGAAACCGTACCGGGTGCTGAAGAGCAGGTGGCGCAGATGCAGGATCAACCTGTCGACAGTGCATCGGCGGAACAAACCGCCGATGCACCTGAGGCTCCAACCAGGAAACGGACTTCCTTCGACGAAACGCGGAGCCGCTTCGGCATCACTGTTGTCGCCGCGCCCGATTTCAGCATGACACCCGGCGGGGGCTCAATGGGTACGGGCGACGCGATAGGCGTCTACCTTCATTACCAGGTGCTACCCAGGTGGGGCGTCACTGCCGGCGTATTGTTTGACAATAAGCAATACTGGGGAAAAGGTCACGAATATCGTCCGCCGCGGGGCTATTGGAAAGCCCTTACCAATGGCGTAGTTCCCGACAGAATTGACGGAACCTGCTCGATGTACGAAGTGCCGGTGTCCATCACGTTCGATGTTCTCAACACACGCCGGACGAGGGTGTTCGCTAGCGCGGGATTGTCGAGTTACTTCGTTCGGAGTGAAGAATACTACTACCATTTTGATACGCCGAATCCGGGTGCCGTCAACGGCTGGACAGGCAAAAGGCCTTCGACGCTGTGGTTCGGGATCGGTACCCTCTCCGCGGGCTTCGACTTCAAGGCTACGCGTACACTTTCCCTTGGAATTGAGCCCTATTTCAAGGTGCCCCTGGAAGGTATGGGGTGGGGCGACGTCGACCTGTATAGCACGGGTGTGATGTTCACCGCCCGGTATCACTTTGCCAAAAGAGCCAATAAGCACCCGCCTACGATTCAGGGTCCATAAGACCCTGCGCTAGTTCCAAACCCAGACCTGTATCACTACCGACCGGCGAAAAACCCGGTCGCAGGGAATCATTTGCCTTTGACAAAACAACAACCCCCTATGAAAACCTATTTACAACTTTTCGGATGCCTGGTTGCCGCTACCTTTCTGGTGCTGGGATTCAGCGGCTGCGACGACGATTCGGGGCCATCGCTGACGGGCGACAATACCGTCTACACCCTTGATCCCCGGTCCAACCCTGGAATCAGCGGCAATGTTACGTTCTCCAAACAATCCGACAACAGCGTGCTGGTCACCATCCAGCTTACCGGCACGCAAGCCGGAGGAAGTCACCCCGCACACATTCATGCCGATAATGCGGTGGACGGCGGTTCGATCGTCCTGGATCTTGAAAACGTTGACGGCGCAACGGGAAGAAGCGAAACCGTGGTGACCGCATTTAACGATGGAACACCCGTGACGTACGAAGAACTCATCGCCTTCGACGGCCACGTCAACGTGCACGCGAGTGCCGACGACATGTCGACGCTAATCGCCCAGGGCGACATCGGTGAAAATGTTCTCACCGGGGACTCCAAAACCTACCCACTGGCATCCGTATCCGACCCCGCTATCGACGGTAGCGTGGTCTTCGAAGAACGGCAAAACGGCGAAGCGGTAGTGACGCTGATGCTGAACGGCACGACCGCTGGCAACATGCATCCGGCCCACATTCATAATAACTCGGCGGCAGAGGGAGGCGGCATCGCGATTGACTTTAATCCGGTGGACGGTGGAACCGGAATGAGCGTCACCAATATTAAGGAGTTGAACAACGGTACGGCCATTACGTACGACGAATTACTCAACTTCGACGGATACGTAAATGTTCACCTTAGCAGTGGTGACCTGGGGACCCTCATTGCCCAGGGCGACATCGGAGGCAACGAGCTCACCGGTGAATCGGTCGAGTACGAGTTGGGGCCTGTATCCGACCCTGCCATCAGCGGGAAGGTCACGTTTGCCAAGCGAAAGAATGGCTTCACCCTGGTAACGGTCGAGCTTACGGGAACCGTTGACGGCAACATGCATCCCTCGCATATCCACAACAATTCGGCGGCGGAAGGCGGCGGAATAGTCATAGACTTTAAGCCCATAGACGGTGCCACAGGGATGAGTCGCACGACGGTCCGCAAACTGAACGACGACACGCCGATAACCTACGATGAACTCCTCGACTTCAACGGCTATGTGAACGTGCATCTCAGCAGCTCGGAATTGGGCACGCTGATCGCCCAGGGCGACATCGGTGGCAATGCCCTGACTGGAGATTCTGTTGAGTATCCTTTGAACTCAGTGACCGATCCCGCCATCAGCGGAACCGTGACCTTCGCTAAACGCAAGAGCGGTGCAACGCTGGTCACCGTCGCGCTTACCGGAACAACAGCGGGCAATTCACACCCTTCGCATATTCACAGCAACACGGCCGCGCAAGGAGGTGGTATCGTGGTAGATTTCAAACCCATATCCGGCGCGACAGGTATCAGCAAGACCACGGTAAGGACACTGAACGACGAAACACCGATAACGTACGATGACCTGATCAACTTTAACGGGTACGTGAATGTCCACCTGAGCAGCGATAATCTCGGTACCCTCATCGCCCAGGGCGATATCGGCCAGAACGCCTTTACAGGGGACAAGGTGGAGTACGTGCTCAATAGCGTTTCTGATCCATCGATTAGCGGTACAGCGACGTTTGCAAAGCGCGTTAACGGTACTACACTGGTGACCATTCAATTGGAGGGTACGATGGCAGGTGGGGATCATCCGGCACACATTCATAACAACAGTGCGGCGGAGACCGGCCCAATAGCGATCGACTTGACTAATGTGAAAGGCGAGACCGGTCGTAGTCTGACGCAGGTGACAAAGAAGAACGATGATACGCCGATAACGTACGACGAACTGATCGTGTATGACGGATACATCAACGTACATGTGAGCTCCAGTGATCTCGGAACGCTGATCGCTCAGGGAGACATTGGGTCAAATGCGGAGGGAGAATGAGAGAATGAGTGAATGAGTGGATGAGTGAATGAGTGAATGAGCGAATGGAATGGAATGGAATAGAGATGATAGACGAATAGAGAATAATAAATAGA
The DNA here is from genome assembly GCA_036381475.1 of Cyclobacteriaceae bacterium. GTDB lineage: Bacteria > Bacteroidota > Bacteroidia > Cytophagales > Cyclobacteriaceae > ZC4RG29. The sequence goes on along the minus strand of DASVCT010000075.1, from coordinate 4,314 downwards.
ATAAAGGTTAAAGATAATGATGAGCGTTGCCTCCGGGGCGGCAGGATGGGCTGCCACGATTCGCCCGACATAGGTTCTGGTATCCTGCCGAATCCTGGGGGCGCCTCATCAGATTTATTAATGGGAAACAAGAACATTGGCGGTATGATGAATTTGCGATGGAACGAATTACTGGTTGTGGGCGTGATGGTCGGCGCAGGGTGCGCGACGGATGACCTTAAGCCGCCCGTTGACTGCTTGACGGAAGGGCCGTCTGTGGAAGTTACAGAGCTAGGTGACGCTGACTGTGGTGAGAGCAATGGGTTCATTGCTATCGCCGCGACTGGGGAATCCGAAACCTTTGAATTCAGTATCGACGGTGGACCTTTTGGCGCCGAGTCGCGTTTTGAGTCACTGGCGTCAGGAACGCACATTATCCTGGTACGCGATGAAAATGGATGCGAAGTCAGCATTTCCCAGAACATCTCGAACAGGGAAGGCGTGAACCTCACGCTGTCGAGCAGTGATGCGGGATGCGGGACTACGGCTGGCACGATTTCTGTCACGCCACAAGGTGGCGAACCTCCGTACGCTTACAGCGTTAACGGTGGGCCGTTTCAGGAACAGCCAACGTTCGAGAACCTGCCGTCCGGGAATTACGTGGTCACCATTCGCGATGCAACGGATTGCCAATCCTCACAAAGTATTCATGTCAAATCCGGTGTTAGCTTTGAGAACGATATTCAACCGATAATTTCGAGTTCGTGCGCAATAAACGATTGCCACAATGGGAATCAGTTCCCGGATTTTCGTCAATTCAAGAACATTAAGGAAAATGCAGCAAACGTAAAAAAACTAACGGGAGATAGAACGATGCCCGACGAGGGCAGCCTGACCCAGACGCAAATCGACTTAATTGCCTGCTGGGTGGATGATGGTGCAATTCAAAACTGAGGACGCTAATGATCAAAAAAATTTTAGGAGGCATACTCGTAGTGTTAATTCTTGGACTTGGTGCCGTGTACTTTGTGTTCAACAAACCGCATCCTTCGGTCGATCGGCCGGATTTCATGGTAAGCGCCACCGAGCTCATCAACGCATTCGAAGGAGATGAGCCTTCGGCTAACGATAAGTACCTGGGTAAGGTTGTCGAGGTACACGGGACGGTCACCGAAGTTATTGAAAAGCAAAACAGTTTTGTATTATTGCTGGGGGATACCGCTTCCGTAAGTCGGGTGAGCTGCACCCTGGATAGTGAACAGGACGGGATGGCCTATGGGCTACGCGCGGGAGATGCGCTTACCCTTCGGGGCATTTGTTCTGGCCGACTTCTGGATGTAGTGTTGGTTGACTGCCGAATTGTATCCAATGGACAACCGTAGATTATTTTTTATTGTGACGCTGGTCGCCCTGGTGCAACCGATGCTGGCCCAGCGGTATATGGATCGTGCGGGTCACGCTTCGTTTTATTCCAAGGCGCCCCTCGAAGATATCGAGGCACATACCGACCAGGCGCTGTGTATCCTCGATGCCTCCTCCGGCGAAGTTGCGGCTTCGATGCTGATGCGATCGTTCCAGTTTGAGAAAGCCCTCATGCAGGAACACTTCAACTCGAAGTATGTCGAATCAGACAAATATCCGAAAGCCACGTTCACGGGGAAGATCACGAACCTTAGCGATATCGACCTGACACAAAATGGTACTTACACGGCTAAGGTGGAGGGCGAGATTACCATTCACGGAGTAACCAAACCGCTGACGGCAGATGTAGAATTTGTCGTGCAGGACAACACCATCCGGGCTTCAGGCTCGTTTCCCCTTCGCGTCAAAGACTTCAAGATAACAATCCCCACGCTCGTCGTGCGGAACATCGCCGAAGTCATCGAAGTACGCGTAGCCTTTGATTTACGTGCATCAGGATAGTCTCGTGGGACCGACTGCCCGCTGCCCACTGCCTACTGCCTACTCCCACGCCCTACTTCCAAAATTCCGGCATTTTCGCTAACTATAGCGCCAATTAACCCGCTGTCGGATGAAAGAGAAACTCAGGAGCTACGATTGGTTTGGCAAGTCGGATAAAATGGGGTTCGTGCACCGTTCGTGGATGCGCAACCAGGGATATCCTGACGACTACTTCAGGGGCAAACCGGTCATTGGCATTTGCAATACGTGGTCCGAACTCACGCCTTGTAACGGCCATCTGCGCGACTTTGCCGAACTCGTCAAACGCGGCGTTGCCGAGGCGGGCGGTTTCCCGGTAGAGTTTCCCGTAACCTCGCTCGGAGAAACCATCATGCGGCCCACAACGATGCTCTTCCGGAATCTCGCCGCCATGGATGTGGAAGAGTCGATCCGCGCTAATCCGCTGGATGGCGTGGTGCTGCTTACGGGATGTGACAAAACGACCCCTTCAACGGTAATGGGCGCGTGCAGCGTCGACCTTCCCACGCTCGTCGTGCCCGGTGGTCCTATGCTAAATGGGAGGTTCCGCGGAGAACCTATAGGCTCGGGATCATTCAACTGGCTGATCAAGGAAAAGCAAACGGTAGAAAACTACACCGAGCTTGACATCCTGGAGGCCGAGATCTGCTCGGCACGCAGTGCGGGCCATTGCATGACGATGGGAACTGCCTCTACGATGGCTTGTATGGTGGAAGCCTTGGGACTTACTCTTCCTGGTGCTGCAGCAATCCCTGCCGTCGACTCACGCAAGAAAGTTCTGGCACAGTTGTCGGGTCGTCGTATTGTCGAGATGGTGCGCGAAGACCTTCGCCTGTCCCAAATCCTCACACGGAAAGCCTTTGAAAACGCTATCATTGTAAATGCTGCTGTGGGAGGTTCAACCAACCTGATCATCCACCTGCTGGCCATTGCCGGAAGGATAGGCGTACCGCTGGAACTGGACGACTTCGACAAAATCGGCAGCCGGATACCGCTGCTGGTTAACCTCATGCCTTCGGGAAAATACCTCATGGAGGACTTCTTCTATGCGGGAGGCCTTCCCGTTGTGCTCAACGAATTGAAAGACATCATACATTCCGATGTAGTCACCGTCAACGGCAAGACGCACCGGGAAAACAACGAGAATGCAATATGCTACAACCGCGATGTGATCGCCACGCTCGACAAGCCATTGCAACCGGAAGCCGGCATCGCGGTACTCCGCGGTAACCTGTGTCCGGATGGCGCGGTCATCAAACCGTCGGCCGCGTCGCGACGACTGATGAAGCACCGCGGCAAGGCGGTAGTATTTGAGAGTATGGAGGACTACCATAGCCGAATTGACGATCCTGATCTGCCCATCGACGAAGATTCGGTCATCGTACTAAAAGGCGTCGGTCCGAAGGGATACCCGGGGATGCCCGAAGTGGGCAACGTAGACCTCCCTGAAAAGCTCTTGCGGAAGGGAGTGAAGGATATCGTGCGCATCTCCGACGGGCGGATGAGCGGAACTGCTTACGGTACCGTCGTCCTGCACGTGTCCCCCGAGTCGGCAGTAGGCGGGACACTGGCGCTGGTACGCGATGGGGACATGATCGAGCTCGATGTAGAGAACAGGAGGCTCCACCTCGACGTTAGCGACGAGGAACTGGACCGGAGACGGAAAGCCTGGTCGCCGCCCCCACCGATGGCGGAGCGCGGTTATGTGAAGTTTTACATCGATCATGTGCAGCAGGCCAACCTGGGAGCAGACCTGGATGTCCTTAGAGGCGGCTCAGGAGCAGAAGTCACCCGCGATTTGCACTAGGTGGTTGATGCAAAGGGGGTTGAACCTCATAGGACATAGGGCACATAGGGTACACATAGGGGAAGGGAGGATCAGTAATCGGTGGGGGATGGTAGTAGAGAGGCCCGATCGTTCCACTCTAAAAGCGTATCAGTAGAAGTAAGGAGTAGCCAGCCCCGGCGGGGCTGCATGTTGGTAGCCCGGGGCGCTGCCCCGACTAGTCGGGGCGCAGCCCCGGGATAAAACGTTGTCGATGGTCGCGCGCCACAGGAGACCTGTTTTCGAGGTACAACTTATCCTGGCGCGCAACACGGAGAAAGAGGATCGGGACAGTCATAAAAATGCGATGAAAGTATACAAAACGACCAAAGGAATTCTCATTGAACGAGGCAGCAAGTTCTGCCTCCACCAGGATGATTGGGACACTTTTATTAACGACGACAACCTAAGGGCCACGCTTACGGCATTGACCGAACGCCTGCCTCAGGTCGACGATCCTGGGGAACTTATTCGCGACGGAATCCAGGCACCCCTTGAAGGACAGGAGCTCTGGGCTTGCGGCGTCACATACCTCCGCAGCAAGGTTGGACGCCAGGAAGAATCCAAGG
>DASVCT010000074.1:0-32294 GCA_036381475.1 Cyclobacteriaceae bacterium | reverse complement strand
TTATGCGTTCGACGCGGACAACGGTCAGATTTTGTGGGAAACAACACTGAGTCATGAGTCAAATGCGCAGCCGAGCATGTACACCCTTAACGGAAAAGATTACCTTGTAATTAATGCCACCGGTAATTTTGGGCCAGACAGCTACAATCATTCGAAGAAGGAGGGAGCTTTGCCCAAAGGATATGTAGTGTACTCACTGTCGAATGACGAATGATCATCTTAACTCACCGATACCATGAAAACAATGCTTGCAGTTATTCTCAGCCTCATTGCGACATGGGGCGCCGCTCAGTCTCCTGACCGCGTAGTGCACAATGATCCTGCCCGGTATAGGGAGCTGTCGGCGGTTCATGCTGGCGCCGGAAAAATGGGATTTACGCAATTGATAGGCCGTGACGAACTATCAGCCAATTTTCTCTACCTGCATGCGGGCGCCATTGCACCGAAGTCGGGCATCGGCCACCATTTTCATCACAGTATCGAGGAGATGTATGTGATTTTAAACGGCGAAGCTGAATTTACAATCAACGGACGTACTTCTAAAATTAAGGCACCCGCCGTCGTGCCGTGCAAGATGGGTGACTCGCATGCGATCTACAATCCATCCGGCGAAAGTATCCGTTGGTTGAATTTTGCGGTAAGTACCGTGAAAGGTAGAGGAGATGCCTTCGATCTGGGCGATGCACGTGTAGGCGCTAAGTTGGATGCCACGCCTGTGTTTGTGTCCGGCAGGTTGGAACGTGAAAAACTCAAGCCGAATACTTCCGCTTATCCGGTGGAGGGTGTCCAGTACAGGCGGATACTCGGACCTGATGTATTCAGTACCGATTGGAGCTATGTTGATCACCTTGTCATTTCCGCCAACAGCAGCACGAATGCCCACAGTTTGAAAGATGTTGAGGAGGTGTATTATGTGGTAAAGGGAAGTGGTTCGCTTACCATAAACGGTTCAAAGACAACTGTTCGGGCAGACGATGCCTTTTATGGCAAGTTGGGCGAAACCCTGATCTTGACTAACGAGGGGCAGGACGATCTTGAGGTATTGGTGATCGGCGTGGCGGCGAAGAGCCGAACGGCACCGAAGGCCATGGTCTTGCAGATGGATTTTGTTGTCGCGAAAGAAAATGCTGAGTCTTTTGAGAAAATGTATCACTCAATTTACGTTCCTGCGATGGTGGTGCAAGACGGTTACCTTGGTTCGAAATGTTTACGCCTGTTCCCGGAAGATCTTACCAAAGAGATAGAAGGAGAGGCAACTACCTACAATTACCAGATTCAGATTTCATTTGATACTGAAGAAAACCGCAGAAAGTGGGTGGCAAGCCCTCAACATCAGGTAGCATGGCCCGCTGCCTCTTCGCTTGCGAAGGAATACAAATGGAGAGGTTACTATGTTACGGGGAAGGACGATCAGCCGTGAAGCAGACCTGCGGTCCGCTTCACGGTTAATAAATTACCTAGTAGACCAATATCATGATCTCATGAGCCTCTTATCCATAAAACAAACTGCCATGATAGGAGTCGCCATTCTGATGACAATGGCGCATTGCACTCGCACGCCGGAATGGCAAGCGAAAAATGAAGAGCTGATCACCAAATATGACCTAACCAAGAGGGAGCTTTCGGGAGTCCCCGAACCTTCTATCGAGTCGGATCTCGGACCTGGAGCGGTAACAAATTTGGAAAGTCTGCCCCAAGTTCAACTGCATCCGGATGTCCGTGCGAGGATCTCCTGGGGAACCGGCGTCATGTTATCCATACTTGACCTTGCTCCTAACGCGGAAATTCCGGAAGAGGTACTTCCTGCCGACCGATTTGTCTTTGTTCTCGAAGGGTCTATTCGTCACCTTGTCAATGGATCGCCTGTCACGATGATCTCACGTGAGCGGGAGGAACCAGATGGCGTACATGGTGCAACGCCCAGGATCGACTTTGTATACCTGGAAGAAGGCACTAAGAGCGCGGTGGTCGCGGGAGATTCCGGTGCGAAATTGCTTGAGCTCTACAGTCCTCAGCGCCTTGATTACCTCCAAAAAGCAGGTGTTCAAGAACTTCCGAACAGTGTACCACGTCTGAAGAATACCGCTGATGCGAATGTCGTACCTGGTAAGGTGTACGACTTGTACGATATGCAGCGCACAGAGCTTTCGTCGGGAGCGTACGGGATAATCCTCAGCGCAAAGCAGATGCAATTGGGCTTTGTGTCCATAGAACCAGGGGCGATTGTCCCGCCGCACATTCACCCGGAAGAACAACTGGAGGTAGTTCTGCGAGGGGATGGCCGCGCGATTATTCTTGACGAAAAACAAGATGTGAAACCAAATGATCTTGTGCGCATTCCCGGCAATATGGTTCACGGAGCTGAAGCCGGTGGCGTAGGCTACGATGCGTTAAGCATCTTCTGGCCTCCTCGTCCCGACTACCAGGAGATGGCCAAGGCCGCAACGCAGGCATTTCGCGCTATCATACCTGAAGACGCCCAGGTGGAGCTGGTGGCAGATGGAAAGAAAACAAAGCCTGAACTGCATTTCACGGAAGGTCCAAAGTGGGTGAACGGCAAGCTCTATTTTTCGAACATGTATTTCGATAAAGACTTCAATGCGGACCCAAAGAGAAGTTCAACGGTAGAGCTTGATCCTTCTACAGGCCGGTACAGGAATATTATTGAAGGGCAAATGCAGGCTAATGGCATGTACCCTTACAAGAACGGAAACCTCCTGGTGTGCGACATGATGGGACACAGGATAGTGGAGATGACCACGACCGGCAAGGTAGTGAGGGTAGTTGTTAACAGTTACGACGGAAAACCTATTGACGGCCCTAACGATATCGTCGTCGATGCCAAAGGCGGATTTTATTTTACCGACCCGCAGTTCACCATGGAACCGGAGAAATTCCAGCCCGGTAGGGGTGTTTACTACGTTTCAAATGACGGGAAGGTGACCCGACTCCTGGAGCCTAATGCTTTTGCCATGCCGAACGGAATTGTCCTTTCACCGGATGGCAAAACGCTTTATATCAACAACTGCTATGACGACGAGTCGTGGTATCCGGTGAATAGTGATAAGGACAACCATATCTGGGCCTACGATGTGAATCCCGACGGCACCATAAGCAACGGCCGAAAGTTTGCCACATTACTTCTTACGGAAAATGTGCTGGAACGGAAAGGCAGATCATCCGGCGCTGATGGCATGACCATTGACAAAGCCGGTAACTTGTATGTCGCCACCTTCTACGGTGTGCAGATCTTCAATCCAAAGGGAGAATTCGTAGGAATCATCAATTTGCCGTCATTTCCCGTAAACCTTTGTTTTGGAGATGATGACATGAAAACGCTATACATTGTGAGCTTGAGCAAGGTATACAGGATACGCACGAATATGGAAGGATTCGTCCAATACTTGTAGTCGTCCAGGCTCTTCATAGTAAATGCTCTGATAGCCGTATAGGGGAAGGGTAGAGATCAATACCCGCTGTATGGCGACTTCCCTTCGGCTGCTTCGTGGCGCAGCCAAAAGGGAAGTCCGCCATGGGCCACGGTACGACTACCTACTACTCATCGAATCCTGGATTCTGAGGCATCGGGCTGGTCAGGTTCGCATCGATGACTGCCTGCGGAATCGGGAACAGAACGTCGCGTTCTGTGATGAACTGTCCGCCAAAGAAATTATGTGCACGAGTCCGTTCGATCCATTTTCCGGTTCTCAATAAAGTATATCTGCGATACTCTTCATTGAACAATTCCCGTGAACGTTCGTCAAGGATAAAGTCGAGGTCGATGTCACTGGCATCAACACTACTGGCATTGGACCTGCTCCTGATAATATTGATCGTTTCGGCAGCGCCGGGTAAATCGCCAAGCTTGAACTGTGCTTCTGCTTTCAGGAGGTAAGTATCGGCGAGTCTCGTTGCGATATAATCGTCATAATTGAAATCCGAAGCGACGTTATCGGGAATACTTCCTTCATGTTTGCGTGAAAAGGGCCAGTCGTTTATCTCCCATCTTTCAGGTGTGAGCGGCTCGCTCCAGTTCAGTTTAATAGTATCGCCATATGCATAGCCAGGAGGTAGTCTGTCGGCAGAGAAAGGAGCGTTGTCTTCGGCATCCTTCAGAATGAACCATTTCCTGATGGCGTGGTTACTGGCCCTGTCATCTTGCGGTTCATAGGAGTCAATCCACCATTTTGTGGGCGCCGTGTATGCCTTCCCCCTTCCACCTCTTTCAAAGGTGATCTGCAACGGCTGCACACCACCGATCACAATATCCATGTATCGTTGAAGATGCATGGCACGGGGTCGCGGACTCACACCGCCGCCGACTTGCTGATAACCGAATTGCCATACCCACAATGCTTCGGTGTTACCCTCCTCCCTGTTCTTGTTTCCTTCATAGAACATGTCCATAAAAGGAACTCCAGGATCGTCCTTCTTTATACCATATCGTTGAGTGACGAGTTGATACTCCGGCGTGTTGATCACCTGATCAGCCCATTGCAATGCGCTGGTGGGATCATTGACGACAAGGTACATCTCTGCGAGAAAAGTTTGAACGGCGCCCTTGCTCATCCTTCCGGGAATTGGCTCGACAGGAATATACTGTTGGGCGAATAGAAGGTCTTCTATTATCTGCGCTCTTACGTCGGCTACGGGAGTTCTTTCCCAATCGGTTTTAATGGAACTGCCCGTTGATTCGACCAGTGAAAGCGGAACATCTCCCCACAGGTAAGTGAGGTGCCGGTATGCCCAGCCGCGAATCGCCCGCGCCTCAGCGGTAATGTAGTTCATATTCTCTGTTGCGCTTCCCGGTCCTCCACTCCAGTCTACATCTTCTCTCGCTGCGCGGTCGATGATAGTATTGGCAGCGTTGACGATGCCGTAAAGCCATGCAAATGTATCCGTCAGCGTTTCATCCTGAGAGTTGTTTAAAGCACCCCATTTCGAGGTCAGGTTTCCAAAGCCCCAAATGTAATTTGGGCTCATATTGTCCGTGCCACTCACAAACATCTGGAAAGGCATATCAGCACTTCTGATTTCTTCTCTGATCTGCGAGTATGCACCACTGATGCCGGTATCGAATCCAGAATAGTCGCTATACAACAAGTCAGAGGTGATAATGTGCGGAGGATTTTCCTCGAGGTTGTATGAACACCCCGCCAGTAGGGAGAATGCCAAGGTAACCGCAGTTATATTCTTGAATTTCATAGTCGTATTTTTGAAATTAAATAATGGCTTTGGTATCAACGATTAGAATATTAAAGCCCGATCTGCAATCCCAGAACATATTCACGTTGCAGAGGGATCGACCGCTGATCGTCCAACTCAGGATCCAGACCCCTCCATGATGTCCACGTGACCAGGTTTCGGCCTGTGGCATATATCCGGAATTTCTTTCCGCCCACTTTTTGGATCAGGTCAAGAGGAAGATCGTAAGACAACGTAACATCCTTCAATCGGACAAAACTTGCATCTTCATAGATAGGCGCAGTTACGCCTGACATGAGGTGGCCATTCAGATGGTTCTTATACCATTCATTGCTAGGATTCTCAGGTGTCCACCAGTTTTTAACGAGGGTGTTGCGGCGAACACCTGCCGTGGCGATTTCATCGTCCATTAAGACATTTTCCTTAGTGACCCCATGAATCCCATGCACAAAAACAGTAAGGCTGAAATTCCCGTAAGTAAACATGTTGGTCATTCCCCACAAAAGTTTGGGATCCTGCTGGCCGATGATCTGCCTGTCGTCCGGAGTGATCTTGCCATCGGAATTTATATCCTTAATTTTTATGAATCCCGGCTCAGTGCCCCACTCCGCAGCGGCAGCGGCCTCACTTAGCTGCCACACTCCGTCGAATACGTAGTCGTAATTGACTCGTATAGGCTTGCCAATGAACCATGCGTTGGCAACATCGTCGAGACCGTCTCCATACAGATCGACGATCTTATTCTTGACATAGGAAATGTTGCCAGTAGTAGTCCACGAGAAATCATTAGTCGCGACATTTCTGGAAAGAACGGAAAATTCAACGCCACTGTTCGCGACCTTTCCAATGTTCTGCAGAATCGAAGTGATTCCGTGAACCATGGATATTGATCTGTACAAGAGCAGGTCCTTCGTGTCGGTACGAAAGACATTAATGTCACCTGTGATTCTGTTGTCCAGGATACCGAAATCTAAACCAATATTTAGCGATTTGGAGGTTTCCCATCCTAGATCAGGTTGTCCCAGTGTGCTGGGAAAGTACCCGGGCATCGTGGTATTGCCTGCAAGATTGTTCTCTTCCCTTAATCTGCCCATGGATTGATAGGATCCCACGGCCTGGTTGCCGTTTAGTCCATAGGAACCTCTGAGCTTAAACTCGCTGAACAGGTTTTTCAACGGGAAGAAATCCTCATTGACAATATTCCATCCGATCGCTACCGACGGGAACGTACCCCATTTAGTAGCCGCGCCGAATCCTGAATAACCATCCCGCCTGCCTGTCAACGTGAGGAGAAAGCGGCTATCATAGGAATAGTTCAAGCGGAACATCCACGAGGCCAGGGTCGACTCGGTATAATCGGATGATGACTGTACAAATCCCGCCTGTCCGCCCGCATACCACGTCAGAAGATCGTTGGGAAAGCCTGCCATCTCGACTGTCTGCGACGTAAACTTGTCCTTTTGGACACTGAAAAGCGCTGTGGCAAATAGCGAATGTGGCCCTAATTCTTTCTTGTAGGATAATATGTTTTCAACAACGCTGCTATTGTCTCCGCTGTTATTGAGGATCGCCTGTCCCTGGGAAACCATACCTTCGTAGGTATCTCGTCCCATGTAGGTATTGTCATTGCTTGTCTTGTCGGTCAATCCGTAGTTAAATCTGAATTCCAATCCGGGAACCACTTTCTCAAAGTCGATGGCGGCAAAAAAATTAGCCACTATCCTTCTGGATTCATCGATATTCTTAAACAAGGTCTCCTGTAGTGGATTCCCCCGTGCCGGATCATCGGCACTAGGGATGACAGTCAGCGTACCATCCTCATTGTAGGGAGTAGATAGCGGATTCGCAACAAACACGTTATACATGTCTGGGGATACTCCGCTCTTGTCTGTGTAGGTCAATTGCGTGCGGGTACCGACGGTCAGCCAATCAGTGACCTTGGAATCGAGGTTAAATCTTCCTGTCCCCCTGAAGAAACCATCGTTGATAGCGATTCCGCGAATATCCAGCAATCCGCCCGAAATAAAGTATGAGGTTTTTCCAAATCCTCCTGACAAAGAGAGGTTGTGTTGCTGGGCAAACCCCTGGCGCGTCGCCAGGTCCGGCCAGTTCACCCACTCGCCTGCCTCGTAAACGGCTCTCTCGGATGCCGTTACTCCGGAAACTAACCTTTCATTCTTGAACTCATAGAAACCGGGGCCATCCAGGTATTTCGGCATGTTGGTGAACTCCTGCGCAGAGAAGTATCCGTCATAGGATATGGTCGGCGGACCTTCTATCCCTTGCTTGGTAGAGATCAGGATGACGCCATTCGCCCCCCTGGATCCGTAAATAGCTGCGGCGGATCCATCTTTTAATACTTCAATGGATTCAATATCCGCTGGGTTCAGGTCCGTTAAGTTGCCTCCATAAGGGATTCCGTCAACAACTACCAGCGGTGAATTATTCGCTGCTATGGAATTCCTCCCTCTCATCATTATCTCCATGTCGGGTTCGGCGCCGGCAGACGTATTCAGAACCATCAACCCAGGGACCGACCCCTGCAATGCCTGGGCCACTGTTGTGTTAGGCACCATCTCCAGGCGCTCTTTGGGTAGCGATGCGATGGATCCAGTAATATCGCTTCTTTTTTGTTCACCGTATCCAACCACAATCACTTCACTGAGGCTTTGAACATCTTCAACCAGCTCAATATTGATCTGGCTCCTGCCCTGAAGAGGTACTTCCTGTGTTATGTAGCCAATGAATGAAAATATCAGAACGGAATTTTCGTCTTTCACCATCAGTGAATACTCGCCATTGGCGTCTGTGGATGTGCCATTGATGGTATTTTTCTCGAGAACATTCACGCCCGGTAAAGGCTCGCCCTGATTATTCATCACGACACCGGAAACCTGTATGTCAACTGCTTCTGTGGGCGGAGTATTCTTTTCAGGTACACTTCCGGTACGTTGCGACGCTCGACCCGAAGGAATGAGAATGATCTCATTTTCGATAACATGGAAACGGACCGTATGCTTAAACAATTTTTCCAAAACGCTCCTCAAATCCTCGTTAGTTGCAAGAAGCGTTACTCTTTTTTCGGCATCGATTTCGCTACCCTGATAGGTAAAATTGCAATTGGCTTGCTTTTCAATTTCCAATAATATCTTGCTAATCTCCAGCTTCTTCGCATTGATGGAAACCCGGATATCCAGAATTTCCTGGCCCCTCAAGCTCGTTGCATTCACCATGGAGGCAAACGCCGTGATGATCAATATCGAGGCGGCCCCCAGTCTCATAAAACGCAAGACAAAATCTTTAAACAGTACATCTTTTTTCATACTTTTATAAGGTTTTATTATTAAAACTGGTACTTGTCATAGATAAGTACTCCTCACGGCCTGAGATGTTGCCGCATCTCAGGCCCGCTTTTTTTTATGGGTCCATTTTATCTGTTTTATTGTTATTCATGGCATCACATGATTTTCCGGTTACCTGAACTGAAACACCATCTACCTTATAGGTAGCGCCGATCGCTTTGCAAATAATATCAAGCCTCATAAAAAGGTTTTCATCTGCAGAAATGGAAGTACTCAACCGGCAACCGCGAAAAGCATTTCTTTCAAAGACTATTCGTGTCCGATGCATATTCTCCAATGCCTGCAATATTTCCCTTACGGGAGCCTCGTGGAAACGCTGCCTCTTCGCATTTCCCGGCTCCGGGACTGGCGCGTCCGCTCCCAATTGCTTCTTCAAGAATGTGCGATCTTTAACATTATAGACGACTTGTTGATTTTGAGTCAGGATATGCTTTTCAGTCTTATCTGCGGCTTCGGAAGAAACCGGTTGCAACGAGACCTTTCCCGTTTTTACCGTCACGGTAACATTATCATCCAGCGGATTTGCTTTAACGGTGAAGCTGGTTCCAAGCACCGTTGTTATCAGATCTCCCGTTTTCACGACGAAGGGTCGCAGTGAATCCCTCCTGACATCAAAAAATGCTTCGCCCGTAAGGTTCAATTCCCTTATTCCATCTTCAAAATCGGCGTGGATCGTGACGGCCGCTCCGGGATTCAACACTACATGACTCCCGTCACTAAGTACAACCGTCATAGCCGAGGCCTGCGTATTGACGAACTTGCCCTGAACAAAGTCCGGGGTGTTTTCCGAGAAATCCTTTCCTGTCTCCCTGACCTGATTCGTATATAAATACAGCAGCGGCGTAAGGACAATCAAGACCAGAGCAGCCGCTTTGATCCAGACGCTCCTCACGGAAGGGATCGGTATTACTTTGCCATCTTTTTTGGAGTAGATCTTTCTAAGAGCCTTCGCGTAATGGTTGAATAATTCCGACTCCTCCTCGTCACTCATGTGGTGATCATCTCCCTTCCCCATGGCCTCGAACCACTCCTCAACCAACTGTTTTTCCGTGGGTGTAGCAGAGCCATTGAGGTATCTTCTCAGCACCTCCTTGAAAGCATTTGGTCGCATGATAACAGTATAGTCCCACAACGATCAATTTTTCCTAAATCGCAATCAAAATAAATTAAATCGATTGCAATTGCTTGCGCATTATTCTATCTTGCTTAGGGGTCAGAAGTATAATTTCCAAACTTGGATTTGTTGTTCAATAGTAGCGCAATGTTTAATTGCGCCTCGTGTCCAGGCGTGCGATGAAAGCTTTTTACAATAATACCGATGCTGAATTGACCGAAGCTTTGAGAAGTGGCGAAAAAGGAGCATTCGAGGTATTATTCCTTCGCTATTGGAGGCAAGCCCATTGCTTCGTTAAGGGCAGGGTGTTTTCGAATGAGGAAGCCAAGGAGATTGTTCAGGAAGTTTTCACGGATATCTGGCACAACAGGAGCGATAGGCAAATTGAGAATTTTAGATCTTACCTTTTCACAGCGCTCAAATACAAGACCATAAAGCATATCCGTAGTTTGATAAACCACAAGAAATACTGGAACCATTACAGTGTGTTTATTCCAAAGTACGCCAACCAGACGCAATTGGATATTGATTATGACTTGCTGGCCGATGCACTTGAGCAAGGTATGGAGCGTCTGCCTGAAAAAACGAAGACTGTATTCAAGCTGAACAAGCTCCAGGGTAAATCTCTCCCTGAGATATCAAAGGCACTAAACCTGTCTGAGAAGGCGATCCAGTATCACCTGACCAAGTCGCTGAAGGAGTTAAGGCTTCACCTGAAGGATTACATTACTACGCTCGTCGCCATCATCTGCTCAGGGCTGTTTTGAGTCCTGTACAGTCGGGAAGATTCTTGAATTGTTTCACTGACGACGACGCTTGACGATTTCCCTTTTCTCTCCGGTGCTTGACCCGTTGCTTATTGTGCCATCGGCGTTCGCATCGCAGGCCCAGATATGGTTATCCTTACCGCTATAATGGATACCAGGTTTCATCTGATGTAATGGGTTTTGCCGCCTGGTGACAGATTATCCCGTTCGGCATGACGAAAGCGTTGGGAGGCGGGGTGAGGAGGATGCATTGTTCCATCTTGAAAGAAAATTGTGTAAAAATGACACAAATATCGTGTCATTTTTACACAATTATCTATATCTTACAGAATCAGTAAGAACCAACCTCCCAATGTCTGGGCATATCATGAAAAAGGGGCTACTCATATTTTCAATCTTCTTTATTATAACATCGGGCGCCATTGCGCAGCAACTGGAGATCCGCGCTCCTGAAGGATTTGACGTAATGCAAAACAGCATTCCTCATGGAAAGCTGGACTCCATTATGTATCCCTCAAAAACAGTTGGCGTAAAGCGTAAAGCACTCATATATACTCCCCCTGGTTATTCCAAACGAAAAAAATATCCCGTCTTGTATTTGTTGCATGGCATTGGTGGAGACGAAAAGGAATGGCTGAAGGGCGCCAACGTTCCGGTGATACTGGATAATCTTTATGCACAAGGAAAGTTGAGTCCCATGATCGTTGTAATGCCTAATGGAAGGGCAATGAAGGACGATCGGGCGGGAGGTAACGTTTTTGAGCCTGAAAGGGTGCAGGCATTTGCGACGTTCGAGCAGGACTTGTTGAATGATCTTATTCCATTCATAGAGAAGAATTTTCCTGTGATCAAGGACCGCGATCATCGTGCGATCGCAGGCTTGTCAATGGGCGGTGGGCAGTCGTTGAACTTCGGACTCGGCCATCTTGATCGGTTTGCATGGATAGGCGGTTTTTCTTCTGCCCCTAACACGAAGACGCCGGACGTATTGGTGCCAGATCCACAGAAGACAAAGGAGCAGTTGACGCTGCTTTGGATTTCGTGCGGTCTTGACGATAACCTCATTTTGTTTAGCCAGCGGCTTCACGATTACCTCCAAAAGTATAATGTGCCGCATATCTATTATGTGGAACCCGGTGTTCATGATTTTAATGTTTGGAAGAACGACCTGTATATGTTTTCCCAGCTGTTGTTCAAGCCAGTTAATGAAGCAAGCTTTCCGGAGTATACGGTACTGGGCAACGCCGCTTCCACGAATGTACGATCGGCCAAATACCCCCGGATTTTGCCACACAGTCGGGTAATGTTTCGTATTAACGCCCCGGAGGCTCAAAGGGTGCAGATTGATCTGGGCAAGAAGTACGATTTGGTGAAAGACGAGCAAGGTGTTTGGGAGGCCACGACGGATTCTATCGGTCCCGGTTTTCACTATTACTCGTTGTTAATCGATGGCGTAGCCGTTGCCGACCCGGCGAGCGAAACCTTTTATGGGATGGGTCGAATGGCCAGCGGTATTGAAATACCCTTTCCCGGCGACGACTATTATGCGATTAAAGATGTCCCGCACGGTGATATAAGAATAAAGCGATACTACTCGCCGGTTACCGGAAGCTGGAGAAGGTGCTATGTGTATACACCGCCAGGATACGATACCGAGACCGACAAAAATTATCCCGTTTTGTACATCCTGCATGGTGGTGGTGAAGACGAGAGGGGATGGGCTACACAGGGAAATACGGATTTGATTCTCGACAACCTGATCGCGGAAAAGAAGGCGTTGCCCATGCTCGTGGTGATGGTCGACGCGAACCTGGGACCATCGGGGCTTGCGGGCTTCGGGCAGCAGGCCCTGGGCATGTTCAGCAGGGAGCTCAAAGAAAGTGTCATCCCCTTCGTGGAAAGCAATTTTCGTGTGGCGACCGGCGCTGCGAACAGGGCGCTCGCTGGCTTGTCGATGGGCGGCCTGCACACGCTTCACACTGGAGTGCACAACACGGATATGTTCGGCTATCTCGGCGTATTCAGTTCGGGGTGGTGGAGCAATCAACCGGCTGTCTCTGATCCCGAGTATGCGTTCATGAAAGAGAATGCCGCGACAATCAACTCGAATCTGAAGAGCTTTTGGATTGCGATGGGAGGGAAGGAAGACATCGCCTATGAGAATTGCAAAATCATGATGGCGAAGTTTGACGAGATGGGGATCAAATATTCATACACCGAACACACGGGAGGACACACATGGCCGGTATGGCGTCATAACCTGTACAGCTTCGCGCCATTGCTGTTCCGGTAAGCGGAACGTTTCGGGCCTTATTGCGGAAGACGATGAATCCGTTTTCATTTCAGTACGGAAAGTCGGACGAGTTGGCGCATTTGGCGCATGTGCACGAATTTGTCCTCAGGAAGAACAATAACGTCAGGTTTGACACATTTCCTCTTGTCACCTCCAACACCCTGCGCCTGTACTATGTTCTGGATGGAAAATTTGAATGGCTGATCGATGCTAAGCGATTTGTGCTTTATCCGGGTGATGTTGCCATTGTGCTTCCCGGCCAGGATATCGGTGGTGCCATGGGATTTCTGGATATCGGCACGTTGTTATGGTTGCACCTCGAGGCCGACGTGAAGAAAAAAGGGGGCATTGCTCTGGGCAAGTGGAGTAATTTGTCGCCTCGTGATCGGCATGACATCGGGAATATTCTCGCAACCAATAATGTCAAGGTGCTGAAGATGGGAGAGACGCTTAACATCTTCCAGCAGTTGCATGCAGAAATTACAGATCGGGAATTGTGTTATCTCACCCGTGTCAATCATTTGATCGATTCCCTTCTCATACTTATCGCTCGCCAATCGAAACTGCACTCACCTGTCCGCACCGATCCGCCTGAACTGGTGCTTCAGTTGGAGCAGATCCTGCGAGGCAACCTGGCGTATCAATGGACTGTCGAAGAGATGGCCGGACTTTTCGGATTGGGTACGACTGCCTTCACAGAAAAGGTAAAGCGATGCACGGGCTTTTCTCCACTCAACTACCTTATAAAGATCAGGATATCGGAAACCATCCAAAAGCTGAAAAGCACTGACGCGAACGTCACCGACATAGCCCTTGAAACCGGCTTTTATTCATCACAACATTTCTCGACGACGTTCAAGAAGTTTACTGGCTATACTCCAGGAGAGTTTCGGCGGAGGAATGCCGAAAATGTGTTGAAGTGTTGATGTGTTGACGTGTTGATGTTGCGCTACCTGCCAAATGGTTAGCAGAATTGATAGTGAGCAGCTATCTGGAATGCGCTGCCGCCAGGCGACCCGGCTCTGCGATAATGTGTTGAAGTGTTGATGTGCTCAAGTGTTGAAGTCGGGTACACCCGACGTTTGCGTTAATGGATCACAACGAAGGTTTCTGATCTATGCCTCCTATGTGTTGTTATGTGTTCTGCGCGGATCAAAACCTGTCGCCGTCAGGCGACCCGGCTCTGCGGTCCTCGAAGTCTGTGGTACATCTTAGGATGCCTGTGCCTCAGACCTTACTATCTTGATAAACCAAAAAACCTCCGTATCTCCGCGTCTCCGCGGTTTCCTCTGCCTGCCGCAAGGCAGGCCCACCCGCAATGGTTACCGCAATCGATTGTTCAAAATCTTTCGCTGATCAATTTTGGAAGTGGGGATTAAGTGTATTTTTTACTTTTATTCCATCGTGCCGTGAGGGTTTCCGTGATAGGGCAGGAGTCAATTATCTGTAAATCAATTCTTTAACCCAAATCATAACCTAAATCCTAAAAAATGAAGCAGCTCTACCTGTTGTGCAGCGCGCTATTGCTGATCAACGTGGGGGCGGCACGGGCAGCCGAACCCCCATCTTCACCGCATGCCCAGGCCCTTATTGGTGTAAGCGGCCGCGTTACAGACGAAACGGGAAATGCCTTTCCCGGCGTGAACGTAGTCGTTAAAGGTACAGCGGTCGGGACATCAACTGACTCTGATGGCCGGTACTCGCTTGATGTGCCGAGCGAAAACAGCGTCCTTGTCTTCTCCTTCGTGGGCTACGGCACTGTGGAAGTGACCGTTGGCGCCCGGACAGAAATTGATGTGTCGCTGGCGCCCGATGTCCGATCCCTGCAAGAGGTCGTAGTTACGGCACTCGGTATTGAAAAGGAGTCAAAGAAGCTCGGTTATGCCGCGACTTCCGTGCAGACCAGCGAACTCGTCCATCAGCGCACCACTAACCTGATGGAATCACTCGAAGGTAAGGTGGCTGGTCTTAACATTACGCCGCCTGCAGCAGGGGCCGGTGCAAGCGTTCAGATACGTCTCCGGGGTCAGGCCGCATTCGCAGGAGGTAACAATGCCCCTCTTATCGTCGTCAATGGCTTGCCCATGGATCAAGGCGCTCGCGGCACGAACGGGGCTGGCGCAGTGTCGCAACGCGACCGCGGCGATAACCTGCAAAACATCAATCCTGACGACATCGAGAGCATGACGGTCCTCAAAGGTTCCACCGCCGCGGCCATCTATGGTGCAAGGGCGGCCAATGGTGCCATTATCATCACAACGAAGTCCGGAAGCAAAGGCGAGGGACTCGGTGTAGACTTCACTTCCAGCTACTCGGTCTCGCATGCGTTGAATTTTCTTGATGAGATCACCCAGACTGAGTATGGATTGGGAACCGGTGGGAAGCGGCCGCTAACGCAAGGAGAAGCCCAGGCTGCTGGACAATTCGGTTTTGGTGAGCGACTCGATGGCGTCCCCACTGTGAACTTCGACGGTGTAATGCGGCCTTACTCTGCTTACCCGGACCGCCTGTTCGACTTCCTGCGTGCCGGAACGAACTGGACCAACACCGTCGGCCTCTCAGGCGGTAGCGACAAGGGCAGTTTCCGCGTTTCGTTCTCCAATACCGATGCAAAAGGTATCGTGCCTAACAATGATTACAAAAAGAGAATCTTCAACGTAGGCATCAACCACAGCATTACTGAAAAACTCAAGCTGCAATTGAACGTCAACTACGCGGATGAAGAAAACATTAATCCTCCTCAAATAGGAACACAGGGGGATGGCCCCATTAACTTCTTCAACCGGCTCGCCATCTCGACGCCGCTGGAAGCGTTTAGGGATAACGCCATTGATCCGGTAACCGGAGCGGAGTTGCGTACGAATGGTTTTCTCGGAACGATCAACAATCCCTATTACGCCATTCAAAAGGGTCAGTTTTTCAATGATGATCGAAATCGTCTCCTCGGAACGGCAACCTTGCGGTACGAGTTTACCGATTGGCTGTACATCCAAGGACGATTCAATTACGACCACGGCCAAAACTTCATGGAATGGAATGCACTTAATGGTTCCGGCGCCCCGACGCTCTTCAATGGTGACGGAACGTACCGCGGCAATTACAACATTCGGCAGGACGTCACAACGGATATCAACGCCGACTTCCTCATAGGGGGCAGCAAGGAGTTTGGCAAGTTCTCTGTGGACGCCAGTTTCGGAGGAAACACCTGGCGGACCAAGTTCCAGCGCAACGAACAAAATTCCAGCAACTTCATTGTCGCAGATCTTTATTCTCTCTCTAATGGAACGCTTCGGAATCAGAATATCGCTGGCTATGTCTTCAGCCGGAGTCGTGTAAACTCACTCTACGGATGGGCCGAGTTTGGATATAACGGAATGCTGTACCTGAACTTTACCGGGAGGAACGACTGGTTCTCAGTTCTGAACCCCGACAACAACAGCAAATTCTACCCTTCCATATCGGGTAGCTTTATTTTCTCGGAATTGCTCACAAACCAAAGCTGGCTCTCTTACGGTAAACTGAGGGCATCGTGGGCCCAGGTAGGGAGTGCGAATGGTGTGAATCCATACGATGGCGTTCTTACCTATGCAATCAATGCAAATCCTTTCAACGGACAATCGCTTGCCGGAATCAGCGGCAACCTCGCTCCGAACCCTACGCTGCAGCCCTTCACGGTAACGGAAAAAGAAATCGGCCTTGAAATGCGAATGTTTAACAACAAGGTGTTGCTGGATGTAGCGGCGTTCGACAAAGTAACCACCGACCAAATCATCGACGTAACGATTTCAAATGCGTCGGGTTACGACAACTCCCGGGAAAATAAAGCTTCACTGCGAAACCGCGGGCTTGAAACGTTGATCCAGGTTACGCCTATCGAGACTGCCGGCTTCAGCTGGACAACCTCCTGGAACAACGCATACCTTGCAACCAAAGTGTTGGATGTCGGGAACGACAGTGGCACGATACTCGTAATCTACTTCAATGGAACGGGTAACGAGTTCCTTGGCGAATTGCGCTATACCGAAGGGTTAGCGATGAACCAACTGTACACGAGATCCTTCAGGAGGAACGCTCAGGGTCAGATTCTGGTCAACGACAATGGACGACTCCTTGCCACCAATGCGAGCACACCCGGCGCAGAGAAAACCAATGGCTTCTTGCCCGTGGGTAGCTCTATTCCGAAACACGTTGGAGGCTGGAACAACACGATCACGTACAGGAACTTTACTTTGGGTATTCATATCGACTATAAGTTTGGTGGTACGGTATTGTCGTCGACCCACCTGAACATGCTGCGTCAGGGTCTCTCTAAGATGTCGCTTGAGGGACGTCGCGAAGGGGAGGATGGAATTATCATGGACGCTGTGTATGAAAGTTCAGGAGAACCTAATGCAACTGCCGTAACAGACCTTCAAGGATTCTACGCAGACTACAGGAACTTGCAAATCGGGGATCCCTTCACGTTCAAGTCTGATTTCGTTAAACTGCGCAATGTCTCCTTGTCATACAACTTCACTAACGCGATACAAAGTGTTCCTGCCCTAAGCTTTGTTAAGGGACTAACACTCACAGCTGCGTGTCGGAACGTGGCGATTTTGTACAAAGACCTGCCGGGATTGGATCCGGAGGCAATACAGTCGTCAGGCGATTTTCGGGCAGGGTATGAGAACTCGTCACTGCCCACGACGAGGAATTTCAATCTAACTCTTAACGTAAGGTTCTAAAGACATGAAAGCGATAAAGCGTTATATCCTTGCAGCAACCGCCCTCATGTTCGCGGGCGCATGCGATCAGGATTTTGTTGAGATCAATACCAATCCTTATGCCGTCTCAAACATCGACCCTGCCCTTCTGTTCGCGGGAGCGCAGCGGTCGCACCTTGGCACCTGGGAAGCAGAGCATACGATCGTCCAGCAGTTCGTGAACCCCTATAACCAGGGTGCAACCTTGGGTTTCAACTTTAACGAAGACATTGATGGAGTGAACAACCCTAAATGGGATCAATCCTATCCGTCGGTGATTCGAAACATGGTTCAGGCAATCCATTTGCTCGGCGACGATACCGATCGCGTCAATTTGCTTAGCATGATCCGGATTTGGAAAGCCCAGGTGTTCATGGGCCTCGTCGATAACTACGGCGACGTGCCGTACTTCGAAGCAGGAAGGGCAGTGACGGACATCATCTTTGCCCCGGCATATGACGATGACGCTGCCATCTACGCTGATCTTGAAAAGGAACTTCGCGAAGCCATAGCGGCGCTGAATCCCAACGGCGACTTTGTTTCATCCGACCTGTTTTACGGTACCAATGCGGAAATTCCGACGAGCAGCGCGGCAGAGCAGGTAGCAAAATGGAAGAAGCTGGGTAATTCGTTGCTGCTGAGATTGGGAATGCGGTATTCCAAAGTCAACCCGTCGAAGGCCGAGTCTATTGTAAAGGACGCTTTCGATGGTGGTGTGATGACGTCCAATGACGACAACGCCTACGTCAAATACGATGGGACGCTGTATACCCACGCAGTGAACAATAACCTGAGAAACTTCTCGCATTTCAACTACGCTGCGGAACCCTTTGTTGACCACCTAAAAGCCACCAATGATCCGAGGGCGAAGTACATTATTGCCAATTTCGATGATCCCGGAGCCGTCGCCAATGATCCTGATCCGGACACAGAATTGTCGAATCAATTCGGTGTTCCCATTGGCGTAACGAATACGCAGATCTCCGATCCGGATGGTCCCTATCGGGGCTCGCGTGCCGGTGGGCTTAACTACTCGCAGATAAACATCTGGACGATTGCGTCACCTGCCGCACCGGAGTTCTGGGTCACTTACGCACAAACTTTGCTCTTGCTCGCTGAGGCTGCCCACCGAGGCTGGGTGTCGGGTGATCCGCAGGAGTATTATGAGAATGCCATCCGTGCGGATATGGAGGTGTATCCATTGTATCCTGGCGTGACACCGATCCCGGATAGCGATGTCAATGATTACCTCTCACAACCTGGTGTCGCGTACAACGATGCCGATGCGCTCGAACTGATCAATACGCAGTACTGGGTGATAAATATCAGGAACGGCACGGAAGCATTCGCCAACTTCAGAAGGAGTGGTTATCCTGACTTAAGTCCTAACCTTTTCAACAACAACCTGAATGGAGGATTTGCACGGCGGATGTCTTATCCGGACCGGGAAGCGTCTGCCAACGCAGAGAACTATGCCAAAGCTGCGGCCGACATGGGAGGGGACAACCTAACGTCCAGGGTATTCTGGGATGTCGCCAATTAAATTGTGTTTCGTAAGTTTAAAAGGGAAAGGGGCAACTGTGTTGCCCTTTTTCTTTTGAACCACATTTTTGAACCGCATAGGACATAGGGCACAGAGGTATTCACATAGAACCGGATTGTGCAGGTAGTAGTAGAGACGTTGCATGCAACGTCTCTACATGATGTATCGATCACCGATTTAGATTTTGGGAGACGCACGGCCGTGCGTCTCTACTACGCGGCCCCACCTACACTGACTATCGGGTTACTGATCACCTCTTACTTCTTATTATCATACAACGACTCCTCTGAATAATACACCTGTTCCCCAACAACCCTTGCCGGCGATGTATACGGATGTTCCGTGGCCTTCCCGGCAGCTGTGATGTGTTGGACAACCCATCCTTTGGCCTTCAGATAATCCGAGACGAGCGCGCGGTGACAACGCCACCAAACGGCTTCGGAACACATGTAGGCAGTGGGGCGACTAAGGGCAATGTTCTCCAACGCTGTCACGGCGTCCCTGAATTCGTTTGTCTCCATATAATCGGCGTACCCTCGAAACGCATTATTGCGCCATCGGTCGTTCTTCGAGCCTTTTTGAACCCTTCGCCGCCCCCCAAGACCTTCCAGGTGAACGTAACTGATTCCGGCCTTCGGTAATTCTTCGGCTAATCGCTCCTTATTAAAGTGCGGAAACCTTCGCGACCCAGGAAAGTGGCGGATATCAACGAGGGTACGAATGTCGAAGGATTTCAGCATGGCAATCAGCGTTGCGAGGTCATGGGTAGAGTGACCGATGGTGTAGACGATGTGTTGTTCTGAGGAGTTCATGCTCAAGATAACAGGATTCCGGTTGCAAAGATTCGACCTATGTCCAGAGGCAGATGCAGACGGAAGAGAACTCTTAGATGGCTAGGGGGGAATAATAAATAATAGGTAATATCGCCTTTGGTAATAGCAAAAAATTTGAATGAAGGCTGTAGTAATCACACAACCGGGAGAAAGCAGGGTTCTGCAAATCATGGAACGGCCCATGCCGGCGTGTGGCGACGATGATGTACTCATCCGGGTGCGGGCTGCGGGCGTAAACCGTCCGGATGTTGCGCAACGCAAGGGCAGATACCCAGCGCCGAAGGGTGCACCGGCGGACATACCTGGATTGGAAATCGCTGGTGAAATTGTGGAGGTCGGTCGCCAGGTCGACTCATGGGCGGTGGGTGACACCGTGTGCGCGCTTGTGGCTGGCGGAGGATACGCCGAGTATTGTGCCGTTCCCGCCGGTCAATGCCTTTCCGTGCCCAGGGGCCTTAGCTTCGTCGAGGCTGCCTCCCTTCCCGAGACGTTTTTTACGGTGTGGAGCAACGTGCTTGACCGTGGACGTTTTGCGCGCGGCGAATCGTTACTCGTCCATGGTGGCACCAGCGGCATTGGGGTTGCCGCAATCCAGATGGTCAAGGCTATGGGAGGCACCGCGTACGCTACCGCAGGTACGGATGAGAAGTGCAGGTATTGCGAGTCCCTAGGCGCTGAACGGGGGATCAACTACAAGACTGAGAACTTTCGCGATGAGATTCAAAGACTGACTGGCGGTCGCGGCGTGGATGTCATCCTCGACATGATTGGAGGACCGTACACGGAGCCCAACCTGGAATGCCTCGCAGAGGAGGGAAGATTGGTGTTGATCAACTACATGAAAGGCAACGAAACGACGATACATTTGTCCCACGTCTTGCGAAAACGCCTTACCATCACGGGCTCAACGTTACGCGCGCGAAGTCCGGACTTCAAAGCATCAATTGCACAAAAACTAAGGGAACATGTCTGGCCATTGCTCGAGAGCGGAGTGATCAAGCCCGTCGTTTACAAAGTCTTCCCCATGGCCGAGGCTTCCGCGGCGCATGATCTGATGGAGCGTAGTGAGCACATGGGGAAGATTGTTCTTTCAGTGGGCAGTGGGCAGTAAGGCAGTAGGCAGTAGGCAGTGGTTAACTAGTCAGGATTGATAAATACCTCCAACGTCGTCAGCGAGCATGGGAAATGTAGAGACGTAGCATGCTACGTCTCTACCATATCCCAAAGTTCCTACTTACCCTTCGCAAGGAACCCATTCACATCCAGCCAGTGCACATATTGATCGAACCAACGATTGCTGGTACGATTCGGATTTCCAAGACCAAAACCATGGCCTCCGTTCTGGTATAAATGAAACTCAACGGGCTTGCCGGCTTTGAACCAGGATTCGATTACGCCGAACTGACCGCCGAACAGGAAGTCGTCCGACGCGATCACGTTGAACATCGGCGGAGCGTTCTTAGGAACCTCAACGGGGCCCATGCCGCCATAGATCGGTGCAATGAAGTCGAGGTCCATCTTTTTCGAGTTCAGGGTGCAGTACATGGTGAGACCGGCGCCTGCCGAAAAGCCCATCATTCCCAGACGAGCCGTATCAACGCCCCATTCTTTGGCACGCTTCACGATCATGTCAAAAGCCGCCTCCGCATCTTCCAGTTGGTCGGACAGGTCGAAGCGCGGAGGACGTGGACGTTCCGGCGCCGCTGAACCCGCAGGTCGCGGTGTTGCCGCCGCAAAGGTCCGGTTCTGGGTGTCCGCAAATTCTTCGAGTGACTCGGGGGTAGGGAAGAGGCGATATTTGAGAACAAAGGCAGCGACGCCGTGGGCCGCTAATGCCTGAGCGACTTCCCAACCTTCGTTACCCATCGATAACCATCTGAAGCCACCGCCCGGTGCCACAATGACGGCGGCGCCGGTGGCAACTTCCGGCTTAGGCAGGAAGGGCGTTAGCGTTGCCTTGGAAACGTTCCTCACCATGGGGTCGCCCCACTGACGGAACCAGGTTTCTGGCGCGGGTTGGTTTTCAACGCCGCCGGTACCCAGTGGAATGGCGTTGGGTTCGGGCGGGGCGTCAAGCGGATAGATTGTGCCATCCTGTGCGATAGCCAATGAAGACATTGCCAATAGGCAGCCCGTAAGAGCGGCTCGGGTTAGTTTAGAAAAGGTGGTGAACATGAGAGTTGTGGGTTATTAACACGCCCAATATAAGAAGATAATCGTATTTTTTACACTTAATTAATTCTTTAGAGGATGGACCTCGTATTGTGTCGTACCCCGATTCTGAACCTCCTCGTTGCGCGCCAGGAAAGGATGTACCCCGATTAAGATACCCAGTGGCGCGCGGTCAATTCTTCGATCTTATCCCGGGGCTTGTCCCGACAAAGTCGGGTCTTGCCCCGGGCTACCAACATGCCGCCCCGCTGGGGCTGGTTTGGTCGTATTGATTTACGTTTGGATCACAGATCGAAACGCAAGATCGTCTGGGTTTCTTCGTACTCCCCACCGGTCACCGATCGCCGATTGCCGATTACCGTCTTCCCCCAAGCATCTCATCCGTCGCCAGCACGAGGAACATGTAATTCATCTCGCCGCCACCCATCACGTACTCCGACTGCTGCCACAAGTAGGGCCATACTTTGAGTTCTGGAAGATCAGGACGAATTAACGCAGTGCCCGATGCGACACCGCCGGGAATGTAGCTCCATTCGTCGCGGTTGAAGCCGTACGCGACCAGCAGACTGTTGGCGCCTACACCGGATGCAAATGATGCGGTGTTGCTTCCCGGATGCACACCCAGCACAAAATTCAGCGCGTTAAGTGGTGCATCGGCGGTAAACATCTCAGGGAAGGCGCGATGCAGAAAATATTGATTAACGCCGAATCGCTGGATGATCCAACCTGCGCCCCAGATATCGGGCTTATAGGGTACTCCGTAAGGCGTTTCGCCCATCTCTGCCTTCACTTTGTCCGCGTACGACTGCAACGGTTTCTGAATATCTCTCATAAACTTCTTATCAGTGATCTTCGTGGATAGCCGCGCGATAGCAGGTCCCGTCCGCTGGATGTTGTCGAAAATTTGCTTTCGCTGTTTCAGCACATAGTCCAGGAATCGTTTGTCGCCAGTCGTCAGGTAAAGTTCCGCAGCTGCGTCGATCAGTCCGACATGACCTGATGCAAGATGACCCTCCCAAAGATTACGTGCGGCGTTCAAGCAATCATTAGCCAGTGCATCGTTGTAGCCTTTTAGCACGCGTGAAGCATTGGCCAGGCATGCTGCTACATCTAATTCACGCGAAGGATTTTCTTCGGTGAAAACCAAACGGTCGTCATTCACGGCCGAGTGATCGGCTGTCCTTTCACCCTCTTTGAGACGGGCATCGAAGAACAGGTTGTCGGTCATGGTTGACCCGTCGCCGAGGAGGGAATACTGGCGCGGATGTTGCGCGATAATGCCGCGATACAACCGGCCCAGCGATTTGTATCCTGCGATAATAGTCAGCGCGCCGTGTTCAACTTGCTGCAGCACGTCGGGAATACCGTCGGGACGATGCATTTCGACCAGCTTGCTCTTTTGATCAACAGTGGTCTCGTCGAGCGTCGGGTGGAACAACTCCCAGCATTGTGCGAGCAGTCGCATGGTATTAGCTTGTGATTCAACGCGGAGGTCGTAGTCGCCTGCATCGTGCCAACCGCCGACATTGAGACCGGCCACAGGATCACGAGGTTTGTACTTGGTGAGCGTGGAAGGTCCCTGGCGATAACCATCGAAGTGAATGTGCGATACCGGCGCCATCAGGGCATCATCATCGTGACAGAGTCCATGCCATACTTTCAGCCGGTCGTTGATCCGCATGTGACACATCTGCACGGGCAGAAAGTATTCCAGCGTTGGTTGCCAAACGTGGCGTTTGAGTAATTCTGGGTGTATCTGGAATGCGTGTGTTGTCACATTTTTATATTGAAGTTTATAGATGCCCGGCCGGGAGATCTCGGTGAAGTCGACTTGTGCGTAGTTGTATCGCAAAAACTTGCCCCACGACGTAGGCTTGACCTTTCGAACGGTTTCCATTCCACCCGTCTCATTCAGCCGAAGCACCGATACTTCCCCGTCAGGCTCATCGCGGGAATCAATTTCAATCACAGCCACTTTCCGTTGCGCGGGCAAATAGCCGACCTGCGACACCTGGATGACGGGGGCATAACGATAATTTTTTCGGATTGCAGGTTTCACGAGCCACTCAATTGCGTTCTTCGTTACACCCGCGGGTAGGAATGATCGAAGAACAAACCAGCCGTTATTTCGTGATGACCGGCCGTCGATCAATTCGAGGTTGCCCGTGAGCGACTCGAATGTGATCATTTCATCTTCGGAGTCAGGCAACACGACTAGTCGCCTGCCTGTTGCCAGTGGCTCGACGGCAATTTGTTCAGCCGCGGTATAGTGTACAGGACCATTAAGTTGCCGGGGGAAAATACCAGGTGTTGAGTCCATATAATAGGGACGGTCAAAGTACTGGCCGGGGAAAAGGTCGAGAGAAAAGCCAATCCTTCCTGCCCAGCGCTCCGGCAGCGGTTCCGCCAGGTCGACGATGATCCGGAAGGCCTGGCCTTCGGCCTTTACGCGCACGGTAGATACAATGTTGATGTCGGGGTAAGGAAAGCGGAAATCGGTGTACTTTTGTCGCAGTGAATCGGCATACACCACGTTGACGCTGATCTCACCCTCTGTGCGGTCGACCACCCTTGATCCGTGCCCGGGAAAAGGCCGTGCGTCGGGATACAACCGAATATCACCGTTGGCGGCAACCCTTTCTCCGTTCTGAATGATCGTGATGCCGCTTTGGAACCCGATAGGGTAATAGTCGTGATAAACCATCACATTAAGTCCCGGCGTTTCAAAATACTCTTGCTCATTGATCTGCAACGCCTGTGCGTTGACCCGCCCCGTATATCCCAGAAGCATCGCAATCCAGAAAAGACTAACTGACTTTTTCATGGCTGATGAGGTGTGAGTTGAGCGTGAAGATAGGTGTGTGGATTGCAATAGTGTAGCATATTGGGATAACCGGCTATTATGAGCAGGCAGTAGGCAGTATCGCGACTCGTTGCAACAGAATTTGGCCGCACTAAGAAAAATACTCTGTGCAACTCAGTGTTTTCTGTGCCCCTGTGGTAGAGTTTTCTTACCATGAACTGTCCACTTCACTCCCTTTGCAATCCCCAACACAATTATCCCCCCGACAATCCCCAACAAGAATTCTCTCACAATAATCGGAGGACCTTCCAGGAAATGATGCAGGTACTCAATATTATGAACGAAGATGCCACCTGAGACAAGAAGCAAGGCGATTGTGCCTATGATACCCAGAAGCTTGATGATGATCGGCAGGGATTTCACCAGAACCTTACCGAATAGTCTCAGGGTTCCCTTTCCTCCGGAGAACTTTATGAGCCGGAATCCGATGTCGTCCATGCGCACGATGAGTGCGACGAAGCCGTACACGCCAACCGTCGCCAAAAGCGATACCACGGAAACCGTCACGATCTGAACGGCGATACTTTTCCCCATTACGCTACCCAAGGCGATGATGACAATTTCTATCGAAAGGATAAAATCGGTCCGGATGGCAGCGCGCACCTTCGACTTTTCATGTTCAGGTCCGCTTCCTTTACCTTCCCCGACAACTTCCTCACCCTTCTTTGCCCGATGGAAGAGGAACTCAAAAATTTTCTCCACGCCTTCATACGCCAGGTAGCATCCACCGAGGACAAGTATTATTTTGATCGCCAGGGGGACAAATGCGGTGAGCAGAAGCGCGATGGGAACAATAATCAGCTTGTTGAGAAGTGAGCCCTTCGTGATGGCCCACAACACTGGCAACTCGCGACTCGCCAAAAAACCGGTTGCTTTTTCTGCGTTCACCGCGAGATCGTCACCCAGTATGCCGGCCGTTTTCTTCGTCGCAATTTTGCTGGCAACCGCCACGTCATCCATCAGCGCCGCTACATCGTCAAGTACCGCAAATATGCCGGAAGCCATGTCGTTTAGGTGAAGACTGAGTGGCGTTAGGAACAACCAGCGGCAAAGGTAAATAAAGCGACTTCATCAGACTAACAACGCAGACTGGGAATTCACCCTGGTGCCGACTTATGTTACGGGTACCGGCTGGGCATATCCTTCAGGATGTCGCTTTCTTCATGTGCAGGCTAAATGGGCATTTTTTTAAACATGGGAAATGATCGGTGCCCCATTTGAAAACATTTTATACCGTAGAGCTCTCCATATACGCGCTACCTTGGTGCGATATGAAACATGTCCTTGCCATCTGGTTTACCGCACTGACGGTTCCGCTTTCGGCTCAGGTCGAGGTGAAGCTTGATTTCTCGGTACCAACCCACGCTGTATCTCCTTATCTATATGGAAGAAACAATTCCTTATCGGGAAATCCCGGCAGCGGTTTCACGCCCGAATGGACCCGTCTAAAAGACGCAAAAGTTCGCTTCTTTCGGGAAGGGGGCGGAAACAATAGCACTAAGTATAACTGGAGGCGAAAACTTTCCAGTCACCCCGACTGGTATAACAACGTGTATGCGAACGATTGGGACTTTGCAGCTAAATCACTGCAACAGAATATCTCGAATGCCCAGGGAATGTGGTCGTTCCAACTCATTGGAAAAGCAGCCAAGACCACAACGGCGAATTTTAACGATTGGGAATACAACGGCTCGCAATGGTGGACCGGGGTGGCGCAGAATTTGGCGGGTGGAGGAGTAGTGAATCCCTCCGGGGGAGCGAAGGCCCTGGTCGAAGGGGATCCTGAGTTGTACCTGGAAAACTGGACGGCTGACTCGACGGTGGGAATATTGTCACATTGGTTTGATGAATTGATGCTCGACAAGAATCATCTCATCTACTGGAGCATGGATAACGAGCCCGAGATTTGGAACGGCACGCACGATGACGTCATGCCCGAACAGATTTCAGCGGAGGATTTCATGCAACGCTATTTCGACGTCGCGAAAAAAGCGCGCGCGAGATTTCCGGGGATCAAACTCGTAGGCCCGGTTCCCGCCAACGAGTGGCAGTGGTATAATTGGTCAGGAGGTATAACGGATAACGGGAAAAAATATCCGTGGTTAGAATACTTTATCAAGCGTGTGGCCGAAGAACAACAGGCTACGGGCGTCCGGTTGCTGGATGTGCTGGATATTCATTTCTATCCGGGCTCGTCCGTTGCGTCCGAGGTCGTCCAGTATCACAGGGTATACTTCGATAAGAATTACATTTTTCCGGAGGCAAATGGTGTGAAGAACGTGGCAGGGAATTGGGATGACAGTCAGAACAAAGAGTATATTTTCGAACGCTGTAAGGAATGGCTCGATAAATATATGGGCGAGGGACATGGAGTCACATTCGGGGTAAGCGAAACAGGCATTTCATTCATTAACTCGAGTACAACAGCTGTATGGTACGCCAGTACGTTGGGAGAGTTCATGAAGCATAAGGAAATGGAATTTTTTTCTCCCTGGTCATGGCAGACTGGCATGTGGGAGGTATTGCATCTTTTCTCTGTGTATAACAAGACCGCGTTTGTGTCGGCCTCCTCTTCGGAAGAAGAGTTTGTTTCTGCATACCCTACCATAAATGAATCCGGAGATTCCGTGACCCTGGTTTTGGTCAACAGATCAGTAGGGGCAACAAAGTCTGTTAAGGTTTCTTTCAATGGATATGTCCTGGCAGACGAGCCTTTTCAATTGATGGAGCTCAGCAATCTGCCAGCATCGGAGACTTTTGTATCAAATGCTAATAACGCGTTAAAAAAGTCGTTTGTGACCTCGATGGGTAACGTTCTTACGGTCTCCTTGCCACCCATGTCGGTGACTTCCGTGCTTCTGAAAGGCGGTAAGGGAGAGGTGATAACGGGAACTGAGGAGCTGGCCGGGCATTCTTTATTCCAGGTTTATCCCAATCCGGTTTCAGGAAATTCCGAAGTAACGCTAGAAATTCGTTCTTACGGGAAAGCAATAGTAAGTATGCTGGATGTCAGTGGGAAGGAAGTCAAATCGATTCTCGACCAATCGATTGATAGCGAAGCCTATAAAACTACTTTCAGTATCGCCGACCTGCCGAAGGGAATATATTTTCTTCGGTTGACACTGAATGGTAAAGTATACCATAGGAAGATGTCAAAATTGTAATTAGGTAACGGAACTTCATTTGCGCAAGAGACACGTTCGGGCCGCTCCAACATCAACACTTCAACACTTCGACACTTCAACACAATTCAGAACTCATACCGTACCGTCAACAATACTCCGAGGTCATACGGCCCGCTTTCGGAGAAGCTCCTGTTGTCGTAATTGTAATAAAACTCGACGCCAAGTCTGAGATCATTGACTATTTCATAACTCAGATTGGAACTATGGTCAAGTCGAAAGCGACCCGGATCGGATAAACCAAAGAACGCTACATTGGTTGTGCTAAAGTCGATATTGGGCTTGTCCAGGTCAGACAGGGAGAACCGGACCAGTACCGGAAGTTCCGTGTGCTCTGCGGTGGCGACCTCTCCGGCAGACGCGGATTCCCTTTGGAAACTGATCCCGGATGCTGCGAGGAGCTCGACGTTTTTATGTACGATGAAGTGGTGTCCGATCGCGACGAGGTTCAAAGCCCTACTGCGCAGGTTAAGTTGCATATTCTTTTGGTACTTCAGGTAGTCGACGAGGGCCCACCGGCTCGTGATATTGAAGACCGCGGAAAAGTCCGTTTCCAGACGTTCGAGCCCCCCAGCTTCGCTACTGTAAATGCCCGACAGTGTGTGCGTGAAAGTCCAGCGTTTCAATGCGTATGCCAGCGAATAGTTTACATTGAGTCTTCCCAGGCCGCTGGCTTTTGTAAACGAATACCCGAGTCCGGCATGCCCGTCAATGCGTTTGTACCATTCTGATTCGTATCGGGAGAAGCGTATCAGTTCACTCATCCGGAAATTCAGCGTATCGCCCGGAACTGTCACGACGCTGAACGCGTCGCGGTTACTCATGATAAAACGACCCATCATGATTGAGTTATCCTTGAATAGGAACAGAAACCGGGATGCGTTTCCGGCCTCTGCCCGAAGGACGTCTTCAACATCCAGGCTCACCATCCCGGCCAGGTCGGAGTCGAGCAGCAATGACCCCTGATTTCCTTTCACGATTTCTCCTGTAAGACGATCGTCATTGACAAGTGTGACAACGTCTCTATTCTGCCCCTGGCCCCAACAAAGCGTAGGTGCAAGAATAAGGAGCCGAAGAGTAATGCGACAAAATGCGGGCAGCATAGCGGAAGAAAAAGGAGGTACGCCCTTTGCGGATGAGGAAAAGGGGTATAGTGATTAGGGAACCAAATTAATCAATACAACGCAAGCGTTCGGGCTACCCAACATCAACACTTTAACACACCAACACATTCATCAGGCTACCTCATTCTTCCTCGCACATTCCCGGAAAAAGTCGGCGCTGGCTTTAGGCGTTCGTTGCTGTGTCTTGAAATCAACGTATACTATTCCGTAGCGATTTCCGAAACCTGCTGTCCACTCCAGGTTATCCATCGCACTCCAGTAGAAGTATCCATTTACCGGTACATTGTCGCTTGTTGCGCGCTGTAGTTGCGTCAGGAAGGCCCGCATAAACATGATCCGGTCTGTGTCATACACCTTGCCATCCTCTGCAATCACGTCTTCGCTGGCGCAGCCATTTTCGGTGATATAGATTTCTTTTGCACCCCACAGCGTTTGAACATGTTTTGGAGCCCAGTAGAGCACCTCGGGACTGATCGGAAAGCCGGCAATGGCTGACTTAGCGTGGCCGCTAGCGAAAGGAATCACTTTCCAGCCCGGCGCATCACCCGTGGCCACGACATAATACGGTACGTAGACATTAATGCCAACAAAGTCCAGCGGACTGCCGATAATTTTCAAATCTTCATCGGTGAATTTCGGTGCGTCCTTGCCGGTGTCTTCCAAATACTTGTCGGTATACTTTCCCTCGAGCATGACAGTCAGGAAGGGCGCATTCATTTCGCGAGTCGCTCTTTCCGCGGCGTTGATATTCTCTGGCGATTCAATTAGCGGTACGGCAGTCTCGATATTTTCGGCAGGCCCGACTTTCGTTCCCTGTCTGCCATTAGCGCGAATGGCCTGTACTGCGAGGCCGTGTGCAAGTACTGCATGATGCCGAACCTGATGAAACTCGCCGAGAGGTAAGCTAAGACCTGGTGCGAGATGGACGGTTCGGTATCCCTCGGGAGTTCCGGGAGCGGGCACTCTAAATCCGCGATATCCGGCTTCGGTGAAAGAGCGAAACTCGTTGATAGTAAAAAAGTGGCCGATCCGATCACTGAGTTTCTCTGCTACATAGCCGGCGTAATCAGCAAACGCTTTCGTTACATCCCGATTTTGCCAGCCGCCTTTATCTTGCAAGGCTTGAGGCAGGTCCCAATGATAAAGGGTAGCAAAGGGGGCGATACCCGCCGCTACTAGTTCGTCAGCCAATCGATCGTAGAAATCAAGTCCCTTTGCATTGGGTTGACCCGTTCCGTTGGGAAAGATCCTTGGCCAGGAAATGGAAAACCGGTAAGCGGTCTGACCAATGCTTTTCATTAATTGAACATCTTCCTTGTAACGATGGTAGTGATCGTTGGCAACATCGCCTGTATCATTGTTTCTCATGTTGCCGGGAGTGTGGGCATACGTATCCCAGATGGATGGGCCCTTGCCGTCTTCATTCCAGGCGCCTTCAATTTGATAGGAGGCCGTAGCGGTGCCCCAGAAAAATCCTTCGGGGAACTTCCGTCCCTGGTTTGCCGAGCTTGATTGTTCTTGTGCTGCGCTTGTTTGATCTTCCGACTGTTGCGGGTTGCATCCAATCAGAGAAGCGACAGGTAGCGCGGCACCAGCGGTTTCGATGAAGCGCCGTCGACTGAATTTGTGCGGGGACATGGGTTGGTTGGGTTTTGTTCCAGTGTGTCAGATTTGCGATCGTCAACCGATTCCGTTGAATTCGATATTACAGGTTTTCACCTGGCTCGTTCAGGTACGCATCTTATCCATAATAACCATCCCGGGGTGGTGCGAGGGTCATTTAGGAAAGCCAACAGCCTAAATGAATATAGCGGTTTTCCTCAGATAAGCAATGTTTGAGGAACCGAAAATTATTGGTTCATCTATCCTCTCATTCGTCTGTCGGCCGACCAGCGACCACCGCCTTTAGTGATTAGAAAGATGGTCCCCAAAAACATGGCCCAGTCTGTCCGGCTTGCGTGCAGCGCTGACCAAAGTCCGTCTGTCCAGACCATGGGAACTTTCGTGGTGATGAGGGCTACGGATATGATGATGAATAGTGGGAGGGCTGCGAGCCTGGTGAACAGTCCCACCAAAACCAATGCGCCGCAGGCAATTTCAAAAGTGCCAACAAACGGACCCAGGAAATCAGGGTTGGGCAGACCGATCTTGGCAAAACGACCTGCCCCTAACGTATCCGCGAACAAGAACTTTTGTATCCCTTCGGAAAGGAATACTGAACCCACCATGAGGCGGATGATGATCGTGGTCTTTGCGTCGTCGGTGTGAAGGATTCGTTTAAGCATGATTACCTGGAGGGCTCGAAGCTTTGGTTACCGAAGGGTGGCGTGGTTGGGATGGTGATAACATTGAACGCATGTTGAGTAGCCTGATGGCAACTATTGCAGTTTGATGTGAGTGTCATGTAGGCGTCTTTGAATTCGATGGTGTTTTGGTGATGAATGGCATCCGTTACGTTTGCCAGGGGCTGTTCGATCATTCCAAGATGATTGGTTTCAGTTCTCTTTGGCCAATATGTCTTTAGGTCGTCGATGCTTTCTTCTATTTCATGGACTTCAAAGTCTGCCAGTTCCCAGTTGTTGTTTATCCCCGCGAACCACAACTTATTGTGGTGCACTTGGATGATAGTCATAAACTCACCGAAGCCCGGCTTATACATGTTTTCCAGTTCGTGCCGCAGGCTGTCTATCTGTGCCTGCAATTGTGGCGCACTGTTTCGTTGCCGGACGCAAGATGCGAAGGCGAACGCGGCTGCAAGAGCTATTGTATATTTCATGTTTGATAGGGTGTTGAAGACAAGGGCAATTTCGTAAAAATGAACATAAACACGTAGACTACGACCCCAACCATTTCCACCGGCCTTACATCCACTAAAGGGCGTCCCGTGCGCCGGGAGCAACCTGGTGATGTAGGGACGTCCTATTCCGGGACGCACGCCGTGCGTCCCTACAGCGTGAGAACCATCGATTATGCATTGTACATTGGACCTTTTCGGGGGCGCGCGATCGTCCGGGCCGATGGCGGACGATCGGTTCCTCTCACCCTAATCCTATCCTGTGCCCTCTTCGCTCTCACTCTCACACTCACACTGTCC
>DASVCT010000073.1:0-7412 GCA_036381475.1 Cyclobacteriaceae bacterium | reverse complement strand
CTCCTCTTTCGAAGACAGCAACGAAATCCTCGCCGATATCGAAAGCCGGATCGCGGAACTGTTTCTTTCCAAACTCAACGAAGGAAAACAGGTCATCACGGCCGACGACGTCAACGCACTTATTGCAACCATGGGTAGCGTCAACGACTTCCGTGCAGCCGAAGCCGCTGACGCCGGGAGTGACGACGATTCCTCCTCACAGGATTACGACGCTTCCGGGGCTCGCGAGGAGCAGTACCGTGAGCCGAAACGACTCGTGCGGGATGAAAAACGAAAAATCCTCGGCGGTGTATGTGCCGGAATCGCTCACTACGTCAACGTCGACCCCGTCTGGATCCGCCTGCTCTTTGCGCTTACCACGGCATTCTACGGCATCACCTTTATCATCTACGTCATCCTTTGGATGGCGATGCCCGGATCATTCGACATCGAAGAACCGGCTGACAACAAAAAGATGTTCCGCGATCCTGAAACCAAAGCGCTGGGTGGCGTCTCCGGTGGCATAGCCGCTTACTTTGGAATTGACATCACTGTGGTGCGGATCCTGTTTATCGTATTCACCTTCGCAGGCGGTATTGGTCTGTTAGTCTACATCGTATTGTGGGTCATCCTTCCCGAGGCTCATACGATCACCGACAGAATGCAAATGCAGGGGGAGCCTGTTACCCTTTCTAATATTGAATCCAATATTAAGAAAGGGTTGAACCTCCAGGATGGCGAGAACGAAGGTACCCTCACCAGGATCCTCCTCTTCCCTTTCCGACTGATCGCCCTTCTCCTCACAGGCCTTGCCCGCATACTCGGACCATTGGCAGAAGTGATCCGCGTTGCCATCGGTATTGTTGCCGTGATGATAGGTGTTGGCTTTATCATTTCCGTGGTGGTCACGACCGGCGTGTTGCTCGGCCTATTCACGTTTCCCGAATACTGGGAGCTGATGAACGGACCAGTGTTCGACTTTCCCGCCAACGCCCTTCGGGAGATTGTACCGCTGTGGCTGGGTCTTACGGCTTGCCTGGTGGCTATCCTTCCCGGTGTCCTGATGACACTGCTCGGCATTTCCATCGTGGCCCGGAGAAATGTCATCACCCCGGCCGTTGGCTGGTCGCTCTTCGTGCTTTTTTTCGCAGGTCTCGGGCTGCTCGCTTACGGCGGGTCAAGGATCGCGCTCAAGTTCAGCCAAAGCGGCACGTACCGGACGGAACGCACCATTGCCCTCGACGGCCGCACGGCGGTGCTCAAACTCACCGACCACCCGACATACCGCGATCACCGCGTCGACATCACGCTGCGTGGATACGACGGCCAGGATTTCGTTATGGAGGAAACCTACCGGGCCAGGGGCAGCACGCATACACGCGCCGTCGAAAATGCCCGCATGATTAACTATACCGTGACCCAGCAGGACTCCATACTTCTGTTTGATCCGCAAATCCATTTCGCAGACGATGCCGTCTTCCGGGATCAGGAACTCGATGTGACACTGAAAATTCCATACGACCAGCCTTTTGTCATGGATGAAGAATTCGCCCTGTTCATCCAAAACTATGTGCACGTCGATGACGCCGATAGCCATACCTGGGTCATAACCCGCGAAGGCCTGGAATGTCGCGACTGCGATCATCCGGAAGCAGGCGTCATGAACAACCTCGACGACTTCGACGCGATCGACATCAGAGGCGCCTTCGACGCCACAATACGACAGGGCGACAATCACAATGTCGAACTGACGGGCCCCGAAGGCGAGCGGTCGAAGTACGATGTGTACAAATCGGGAAGAACGCTCGTCATTGAATATGAAGGCCGACGGGACTTTGACTTCAAATTAAAGGACATCGATATGGACCCGGTAGGAATCACCATTACCCTTCCCCGCCTCCAAAGCCTTGAGGCCGTCGGGTACGGTCGCCTTCGTCTTGAAAATCTCACCACCGAAGACCTGTACATCGATCTGAAAGGACCGATCCGCGCGCGCGGCGACCTCACTGCTGATGATCTTACACTCAAATTAACCGGCAGCGCCGAAGCCGACTTCAACGGGACTGCCCAATCGCTTAATGCTGAAATCAACTTTGCCTCACGACTCGATGCCGACAACCTCCAGGTTACCGATGCAGAGATCGAAGCCAAAGGGGCCTCCACCGCCGAGGTAAACGTCACCGGCAACCTGAAGATCGAAAAAGGCCTCGGAAGTAACGTCGAGTATCGCGGAAACCCGAGTGTAGTGGAGATGGACTGACAGGACCACGGGAGTGTAGTATGAGGTAAGTAGTAAATCGGTAATCCGTAATCGGTATTCTGTGCCGCCTGTTCCCTGAAGCGGCCGACCTTAGGAGGCCTCCTCCAGCGCCCCTATATACCCTATACCCCTATACCCCTATACCCTATACCCTATACCCCTATACCCCTATACCCCTATGCCCCTATACCCCTATTTCCTTATCTCCTTATCTCCTTATTTCCTTATTTCCTTATCTCCTTATTTCCTTATCTCCTTATTCCCTTATTTCCTTATCTCCTTATTCCCCAACATCCTGATCCGTAATCGGTATCATCGTCTGGCGGCTATTTCCTAATTCCCGTTTTGGTTGTAAATTTAGTATTAATGAATGCGGGCTTGTTCATTGTTCTCGCAGCCCTAATGGCCTATCCCTTGCCCGGTATGTGTCAGCGGCAGGGAATCCGGGGAGAAGTGTTCTGGCTGAGCGGTAATCAGATGCCGGGCCCGAACCGTGACATGGCCCCGGGATTCGGCATCAAACGGGAGGTCTGTATTTACGAAGTCGCAACCCGCGAGCAGGCCGATCAGCAGGATGTCTTCTTCAGCAACGTAAGGACCCGCCTTGTCGCCACCGTAACCAGCGATAGTAATGGCAGATTCAAGGTGAAACTTCCCCCAGGCAAGTATTCCGTATTTGTAAAAGAACCCCAGGGGCTTTTTGCCAACCTTTTCAGCACCACCGGCGAAATCAATCCAGTTGTCGTGGAACCCAAAAAATTCACCTGGGTATCCATAACCGTGGATTACGAAGCAGCATATTGACCCTGAAGCGAATTTTTTTGGCAAAAAAATTCTGCTTCAGGGTTGGGGGCGAGCAACCTCCTGCCCAATTCGGGCGTCTTGGAGGTGAAGGACACTAAATGGGATTCCATATTTACCGCGCAGGAGAGGAACAACTGATCGATGGCTGCCGGAGGCGCAACAGCAGCGCCCAGCGGAAGCTTTATGATCTGTATGCTCCTCGTATGTACACCCTTTGCCGGCGCTACATGCGCAATTCCGCGGACTCGGAGGACGTGTTGGTCAGTGCCTTCATGAAGGTCTTTGACCGGATCGACCAGTACAAAGGCGCGGGCAGTTTCGAAGGCTGGATCCGCAGGATTGTCGTGAACGAAGCCCTCACCGCCCTCCGGCGAAACCGGAACATGGCGCTGGAAACCGACATTGAAGCGGCGGACTGGGATTCACAGGCTCTTCAGACGGTCGACCACCTGCACGCACAGGACCTGTCCGATATGATCGCCGAACTTCCGCCAGGCTATCGCGTCGTGTTTAATATGTATGCCATCGATGGCTATTCACATAAAGAAATTGCCGAACAACTTGGCATAAGCGAAAACACGAGCAAGTCGCAACTGAGCCGCGCGAGGACATACCTGCGCAAACTTCTTGAAAGCTACGAGGTCCCTATCGTCAAAAACAGTGGACAATGAAAAACATACCTGACGACGTCTTCCGCAGGAAACTGGAGCACCTGCAAACCCCACCGCCCGCGGGCGCGTGGGAAAAGATAGAGAAGGGCATGCGCCGGAAACGCATGACACCCTGGCTGGCAATCGCGGCCTCCCTCCTTCTCGTTATCACTGCATCCGCACTGATCCTGACCCGACAGAAGGGATCCGATCCGCGC
The DNA here is from genome assembly GCA_036381475.1 of Cyclobacteriaceae bacterium. Taxonomy (GTDB): domain Bacteria; phylum Bacteroidota; class Bacteroidia; order Cytophagales; family Cyclobacteriaceae; genus ZC4RG29. The sequence continues at coordinate 3,501 of DASVCT010000073.1, read as the reverse complement.
GAGATTGCTTCCAGTAAACTTCCGGAAACCAAAACGTCTCCGAACGAATCCAACAAGAGCACGATCATCCCGTCAATCGAAAACAGGAGTGACACTTCGGTTGTTGATGAACCGGCGCCGGAAGCTAAAGCCGTCCCAGATGTCGCCGACGCACCCCGTGATATTAAGCATGAACCAGTCGCCATCAACGCAATACACCAAGCGCCGGTTGTATCATCTGAGAAAGAACAGGAAGAAGCAGAAGCAGAAATAATCAACGACACTGTACCTGCGGCAGATGACTCCATTCCGACGATGATGACGAGCGTGCCAGTCGAAGACGCTCCCGTAAAGATCGTCCTGGAAGCAGACGAAGTGCAGGCCCGTTACCTGAAAAGAAAAAATAACGACAATGCAACGGATGACGTCGCAAAGGCATCTGGTCTAAGAAAGCTGTTGGATAAAGCCGATCAGATCCAGAATCAGAATCCCATCGGCGACCTCCGGCAGATGAAAAACGAAATTCTCGCGCTCAACTTTTCGGGCAAAAAGCGGGATCAACACAAATGAAAACAACTATGAATAAGATGATTGTAGGCACCGTTGCGTTGAGTATGATCACGGTTGCGTTGAAGGCCCAGAATGCCCCGGATACCGTTGTCGTCAACCTTACGGAATCGTCGAAGGTCGTGCTGACCGTCGGCGACCGGGACGACGTGAAGGTGCTTCGTGATTACGATTTTCAACAACTCTTCGACGACGTACTCGACAGCCTGGAGGGAACAGCCATGGACTCGCTTCCGGCTGACTCCACCGAAAAGCAAACGGACACCTATTCCTGGGAAGAGAACGAACACGACAGCGACTACGATAACGATGACGATGAGTACGAATGGGACGACCATTATTCGCAACGGCGCTGGCGCACAACCCAGTCGTTCAACTTCGATCTCGGTACAAGCAATTTCCTGAGCGACGGAAAATTTCCCGACAGCGAAAATGCCCCGTATGCCGTACGCCCCTGGGGATCGTGGTATCTCGGACTGAATTCTGTGCAACGTACCCGAATCGGAAAAAATTTCTTCGTCGAGTGGGGCCTCGGTGTCAGCTGGTATAATTTCAAATTCCAACGGGATGACATGACCCTTGTCAAAGACGACATCGGTGTAACCTTCACGCCCGATATGCGGGATGCAGATTTCCGGAAAAGTAAACTAACCGTAAGCTACATCAACGCCTCGCTGGTACCGGTGCTCGACTTCAGCAACCGGAGCGACAAGGGGCGGTGGGATTCGTCCCGTGCCTTCCGAATCGGCTTGGGGCCTTATGTTGGCTATAAGATCGACAGCTATAGCAAGATCAAATACAAGCAGAACGGATCGATGGAAAAAGACAGGAACCACGACAGCTTCTACATTGAAAATATCCGCTACGGGATGCGTCTTCAGGTAGGCTATCGTTCCATGGACCTGTTCTTCAACTATGACATGAACGACTTGTTCACGAACGGGAAAGGCCCCGACCTGAACGCCTTCAGCTTTGGTGTCGTCTTCTGATCAGATGCGGCTTAACATTCCCTACTGCAAAATCCTTCCCCGTATCATCGATTTCAGCTTATTCCCTCCTCCCCATCACCCACGCCCGGTCTTCCTTTCCGAGTCTGAGGTGACGGCAGACGCGCGAGGCGGATGGCCACCAGGCCGACAGCAGGATCATAAGTAGAACAAATAGCCCTACGTGAATAGGTTCCTGGGTGAAGTACAGTCCGGCCACTGCTGCGAATCCGCCCATAGCCGCCACGATAAATCGCGCGATGACTGCGCTGGCGTATTCGTCAAGACGGTCGGTAAGCTGTTCATGCTGACGGATCGTCTTCAGTCGTCGTCCGAACGCGATAATGGACCAGGCCACGAGCACCACCAGCGTGAGCGCGAGCAGATAGGTCAGGGGATTGACCTGCGTTACGGCCGGCATGGGCTTGCCGCCATATCCCGCTTCAAGGTAGATGTAACCGAAAAACAGCACCGGCACCAGGACGATGGCGGAAAGAATGTTGTGCAGCTTCCGGAAGTACTCTTTGGCGTCGGCAAACTTCATTTCACGAGAATTTGTTACCTTTCTGGTTGATCAAGCGGACCAAACATACAGAGGTGATACGAGATTTTTCCATATTTTTGATGATTACCATATTATGTCCGAGGCCATGACGAACCTGTCCAGGAAGGAGCAGGTCATCCGAAAAGCAGCAGAATTATTCAGACAAAAGGGGTACGCGGCGTCATCGATGCGCGACCTGGCGCAGATGCTGGGTATCGAGGCGGCGAGTCTGTATTCGCACATCAAGTCGAAAGAAGAAATCCTTCGCACCCTTTGCTTCGACATGGCTGCAGAATTCCGAGCGTCCCTCGACGAAGTAGAACAACAGGATGTCACCGCGAGTGAGAAACTGCGCAGGGGCATCATCGGTCATATCCAGGTGATGGCGCGTGACCTTACGGCATCGGCCGTCTTTATGAATGAGCACCGTCACCTCAGCCAACCGTACTTGCGCGACTTTCTCCTGTTGCGCATCAATTACATCAATCGGTTCAAGCGAATCATCGAAGCCGGAATGCAGTCGGGTGAGTTCAAGGACACGATCGACAAAAAGCTTGCGGTCATGACGCTGTTTTCATCCCTCAACTGGATGCCAATGTGGTATGATCCCGTCGGAACCATCGAACCGATCGAGCTCGGTCGGCAGCTTGCCGACATGCTCGTGAACGGGCTCAAGAAGAATTAAATGAATTAAGGAAATCGCCTCAATTAAGGTGACGGAACGGGCCGATGATCAATTGAATTTCGTGCCACACCGACCGCAAGGCCTCCGTGGGAGAATCAAAACAACTTTGAAGGTAGGCGAGTGTACTGCTGTCCGCCGGTAATTCGTTATGAAGCCATTTCCAGATATCATCCGCCAGTATCAGCAACTCATTGCTGTGAAAATGCGGATAGTACCGGTGAAGGATATCCAGTGCCCACAAAAAATGCAAATACTTCATAACTCACCCCCGGGGTTAATAATGAACGTCAGCCCGGGCAAGTTGGTTTTAAAATCCGTCGAAATCTGACCGTTCAAAAAATCATGACGAAATTTTTACCCAATTCAGGACAAAAATTCTGTAAAAACCGATTTGACACCACGCCCGTACCAAATGGTGCAAACCTCGCCCCAACCCGTGAGCCCGAACATTCGTATTTGCAGGAAATTACAGATATGCACATCTGCCGCTTCGCAATGATCGCAGTTGCCCTCTCCGCCGGCCTCTTTCTGGGCGCCTCGTGCTCCGGCAGCCGCGAGGAATCAACCCAGACCACATTCACATCGGCAGATTCCCTCACCGATCGGCTTCTCCAATTGCAGGACAGCGCACTGTTTGCCTGGAACGTCATGGTCAGCGACGATACCCGCAAGTTCAGAACGATCCACGACCTGCTCCACAGATTGATGAGTAAAGGGTACCACGATCAGGAGGCACTCAT
>DASVCT010000072.1:0-4709 GCA_036381475.1 Cyclobacteriaceae bacterium | reverse complement strand
TCAGGTGATTCATTCGGGCGATAAGCGCGCGCAGGTGCTGTTCACATCATACAAGACAATCATGCCGGCTTTTTCGCAATACACCGACGAAGATCTGGCTGACGTCATTGCCTTTCTCAATACCCGGAGGGAGCAAACCGCGCCGACGCGGTCGGCAAGTCCGGACGCCCTTGCCGACCCGATACCTGAGAAGATTCCTATGTCCGACCTGGTTGTCGGACTACAACAAATTGCTGTAATCCCCCCTTCAGCCGACCCGCCACTCCTCACGCGGATTGCCAAACTGGATTACCGGCCCGACACAAAAGAGTTGTTTGTATCGGATTTGCGTGGCCGGCTTTACCGGCTTGGCGAGAAGGGGCCGGAACTGTACATGGACATAGCCGCGCTTCGGCCGGCGTTCATCAACACACCGGGACTCGCTACCGGCTTTGGAAGCTTTGCTTTTCATCCGGACTTTAAGAAAAACGGCCTGTTGTACACCACGCATACCGAAAGCCCTGGTTCGGGTCGGCCAGACTTCAGCTACAACGACTCCATCAAGGTGTTGCTGCAATGGGTGCTTACCGAATGGAAGACCGACAACCCGGACGGGATTCCCTTCAAAGGAGAGGGACGGGAATTGCTTCGCGTCAACATGGTGCATTCGTTTCACGGTATGCAAGAGATCACATTCAACCCGCTCGCAAAACCCGGCGACGAAGATTATGGACTCTTATATGCTGGCATAGGTGATGGCGCCAGCGTTGAGCTTGGCTACCCGGAACTCGTACACTCCACCTCGAAAATATGGGGTACCATTATTCGGATCGATCCTGCCGGCCACAACAGTGCCAACGGCAAATACGGCATTCCTGCTGCCAATCCTTTTGCCAGCAGGAAAGATGCGCTGGGTGAGATTTATGCGTACGGTTTCCGGAATCCTCACCGCATCAGCTGGACCAGGAAGGGGCAGATGATTGCTAGCAACATCGGCCATCACAACATCGAGTCGCTCAATCTTATTCTTCCTGGCCATGATTACGGATGGCCTATTCGGGAAGGCACATTCGTTATGAATGCCCGTGCGAATATGGCCGAAGTGTTCGCATTGCCTCCGGACGACGAAGCCTTTGGTGTTACCTATCCGGTGGCGCAATTCGACCACGACGAAGGAAGCGCCATATCGGCGGGATATGAGTATTGGGGAAAGGAAGTGCCGGCGCTGGAAGGGAAGTTCATTTTTGGTGACATCGTTTCAGGCAGATTGTTTTATATCGAAATGAAAGACGTTCGATTGGGTAGCCAGGCGCCGATTAGGGAGTTTCGCGTGTCGCTCAACGGAGAAATAAAAAATCTTCCGCAAATCTGCGGGAACAATCGCGTCGACCTTCGTTTTGGTCGCGACGCCGCCGGTGAGCTGTATTTGTTCACAAAGCCCGACGGGAAGGTATACCGGATAGTGAAGTAGTCGTTGGTTACTCCAGTACCGGGCTGTAAATCTCTGTGAGATTTTGAAAGCCGGCCGATAGTACGGACTGGTCGATGTCCTGGGGATCGATTCGGTTGCCCTCACAGTCGTACAGTATACAGCCGAAGCAACTCATGATCCAGGGCTGATGAATAAAAATACTCTTCCCGCTTGCGCGGAAGGCGTAAATCGGGCCATGCAAAGACAGGTCGCTCTCCTGAGACTCTATTTCTACGATCAGCTTGAGCAGCCAGTCCATTTCGTTTTGAGAAACATTGCAAAAGGAGGACGCACGCTTAAGTGCCAGGCCGATGGGAGTTCCTTTTGATTCGTTATTGTCGGATGAGCATGCCATGGCCGCGGCTATGAACAGGATGGTAAGTATGCGTGCCATAGGTCTTAGGCTTTGCGGTTTTTACATTAGACACACTTTCCATGAGCCTGGGTTGGAATGGTCCCCTCACCGGACTCCCTTCACGCGCATTTTGACCGTGTACACCGATTTTGAGGCTGTGACGAACAACGTTTTCATATCCTTTCCGCCAAAGCACACATTAGCCGTCCAGCCCTCTGGAATGGGGATCACTCCTAATTTTTCGCCCTCCGGATTGAATACCGTTACTCCCCTGCCAGTTAAATAAACGTTGCCCTTGCTGTCTATCGTCAAACCGTCGGAACCCATCTGCACGAAAAGCCGCTGGTTGGAGAGACTGCCATCTGCGCCTACGTCGAACGCGTACGTTTTACGACCGGCGATGTCAGTGATGTAAAGCGTTTTGCCATCGGGAGTACCAACGAGTCCATTCGGCTTTACCAATCCCCTGACGGCAACGCGTAGCGTCTTCCGGTCCGGTGTGAGATAGTACACATCTTCGGTTTCGATTTCTTTTTCGGTTCGATCCCAGTAGTCGCGTTTGTAGAAGGGGTCGGTAAAGTAGATTCCCCCGTTGGGATGCACCCAAACATCATTCGGGCCGTTGAGTTTCTTGCCTTCGAAGTCGCGGACAAGCACCGTAACGGACTTATCGGGTGCGATTGACCAAAGCTCATTCTTCAGATCGGCACATGAAATCAGGTTTCCGTTACGGTCGAAGTACAACCCGTTTGAACGTCCTGCCCCTTCCATAAAAAGGGAGATACCCTCACGCGGCGACCATTTCATGATTCGGTCGTTGGGCTGATCGGTGAAATATACGTTACCGTTCGCATCGGCCGCTGGTCCCTCCGTGAAACTGAAATCTGAGGAAAGGAGGATGGGCGTAGCGCCTTTGGCCACGACCTCAGGCAGAGGCCCCTCGTCCTGGCACGGCGCGACATGGAAGGTGAGGACGAGCAGCAGGAAAGGTGCGATGCTTTTTAGTTGTCGGATGGTGTACATGCAGGTAATAATTTGACGGAAAGATATTCGGGTGTTTCAGAGATGCCTAGCTAAATTATTCCGATGGTGTGAGCTGTTGTGCCCGTATCTGGTTAATGTCGTGCGGGAAGTGAACATTCACTTCGTCGTGCATGGTGTATAAGCGGTACTGGTAACCGTCATAGACCAGTATCGGGCTGGACTTATTGCTACCCATGATGGGGTTCTTCTCATATTTTGTCCAGTGGATCAGGTCATCGGAAATCGCGACGCAACTGGACCATTCCCGCCAATCCTCGAAAGCCGTCGCGTGATAGTACGCGTAATACTTTCCCTCGTACTTGACAATCTGATTCACAGCGACACCGTAATAGTCGTAGGGTTCCGGCCCCGGCCGGATGACCGGTTCATCTTGTACGTTGGTCCACGTTTTTTGATCCCGCGATTCTGCCAGCCAGATGCCGGCATCGTTGCGTTCGTAGAAAAGATACCAGGTTCCGCGCTCGATCCATACCGTAGGCGTTCCGTAAGGGCCTTCGTCTAATGGTTCGCCGTCAGCCTTCCGGATGTCGAGTGGGCCGTGATCCTTCCAGGTGACACGATCCGTCGATGTGAGCATGTGAGCGATGTCATTTTTTCCTTCGGCAAACATGTAGTACTTGTCATCGTCCTTGACGACCATCATGTCTTCCACCCACCCGGAGTCGAGGATGGGATTATGTTCGTAGCGTGTCCAGACAAGCCCATCCGGAGACGTAGCATACCCGAGGTGCATAGCCTCTCCGGGACCTTCGCGGTACCCGGTGTACCACATGTGGTACAGGCTGTCTTCGCGAAGGATATACCCGCGTTCCCGGATTTTTTCGTCCCATGCGCCTGGGCCCGCGCCTGTAAAGACAGGGTTGTTCTCATAGGGTACAAATTCGAGGATTTCCACCGGATAGGAGGTCGTTCGCGGAGGAGTCATTTGCTCCTGCGGGCGGCGCTGGCCGCAAGCGACGGCAGTGATGACGATAATGGTGAGGATCGAAGTTTTCATACATGGGTTTCAGACTCAAAAATCGGGCAAGGGCCATTGTGGCATCGGAACTTTTCCTTTTCTTGAGTCAGCAACAAAATACACAAATTCGTTATGAAACGCAGGAACTTCATCAAGGGCACCGGAGCAGCGGTGGCGGGCACGCTTCTGGCCCAAACCGGCGTCCTGAGTGCGGCTGCCGGCTGCTTAGCAGACAAGATTAATATCGGCGTCATCGGCTGCAACGGAATGGGCTGGTCGGATGTCAATTCCCTCTTAAAGATGAACGATGTTGACCTGGTGGCGATATGTGATGTTGATGATAATGTAGTTCAGAAGCGGGTCAACGATTACAAAAAGTTAAGAAACAACAAACCACGGACATACAAGGACTACCGCGAACTTCTCAACGACCGGGACATAGACGCCGTGGTGATCGGGACGCCCGACCACTGGCACTGTCGTATTATGGTTGATGCAGTCAACGCGGGCAAACACGTCTACGTTGAGAAGCCAATAGCAAACAGCCTCGAAGAGTGTCGTATTATGGTGCAGGCACAGGAAAAGACAGGCAAGGTGGTTCAGGTCGGGCAATGGCAACGCAGCGGTCCGCATTACCGCAAGGCCTTTGATATCGTGAAGTCCGGTGTGCTTGGAAAAATCCGTCTCGTAAAAGTCTGGGCCTACCAGGGCTGGATGAAGCCGGTACCTGTACTCCCGGACAGTCAGCCGCCCGCCGGCGTGGACTACAAGTTCTGGCTGGGTCCCGCTCCGGACCGGCCGTTCAATCAGAACCGGTTTCACTTCAACTTCCGGTGGTTCTGGGATTACGCCGGTGGCCTGATGACGGACTGGGGCGTACACGAAATTGACATTGCGCTCTA
>DASVCT010000071.1:0-9576 GCA_036381475.1 Cyclobacteriaceae bacterium | reverse complement strand
GGTCGATGACGCGTTTGCGTTTCGGAGCATCAGCGTAATTCCCCCCACCGCCTCACCTTTTCCGTTCCTGGTCATCGCTCCATAGCGTGGCGGATAACCTTCCTGAACGGATGCCACTTGCCTGAGCAGAACGGGTGTGCCGTTCCGGTTGTCGACGACGACATTCTCGATGTCGCGGGCGGACTTGAGCACGCCATCCGTTCGGATGTAGTAGGCATTGGAGCCGCGTTGCAGGTAACTGCCGCCTGTGCTCTGGTTGTTGACCTGAACCGCACGGACGACGTCCTGCATGGTCAGATCGAATGCACGCAACCTGCCAGGATCGGCCGAGACCTCGTATTGTTTCAGGTAGCCGCCGAAGCTGCTTACCTCCACTACGCCGGGGATACCCGCGAGCTGGCGCTTGACGATCCAATCCTGGATCGTTCGAAGCCCCATTACATCATACTGATCCTCGTAGCCTTCGTCGACTTCGAGAACATATTGATAGATTTCACCCAGACCGGTGGTAATCGGCATCAGTTCCGGTTTTCCCAAGCCGGGCGGGATATCTTCCGCGGCTGTGGCAATCTGCTCACTCACGAACTGGCGTGCGTCGGTGATGGACACCTCGTCGCGAAAGACGATGGTCACCACAGAAAGTCCGTACCGGGAAATGGAACGCAACTCGATGACGCCGGGAAGGTTGGCCATAGACACCTCCACGGGGTACGTTATCAGCCGTTCGACTTCCTCAGCGGAGAGGGTCGGCGACGTCGTTACAACCTGTACCTGGTTGTTTGTGATATCGGGTACGGCGTCGACGGGGATGTTGTTAAAGGCATAGAAGCCTCCCCCGATAACACCAAGTACCAGCAGTGCTACAATAAATTTATTGTGCACGGAAAAGGTTATGATCTTCTCGAACATTAGAGAATAGGATAGAAAAGTTGAACTGGAATCAGAGCGCTAAGAGCGCGAACCCAACAAAGGGATGTCAGGCGAGGACGGGAGGTGCCCTGAGCTGTCCGGTCGACAGCAAAATGACACGTGTGTGAAGCTTCTCAATAAAGGCACCGAAAAAGTCTCCGGTGTTGATGACGGGATCTTCAGTAAAATAGAGCGACGCTAAAAACAGGATCGGAACGTCCGAAAATGTCTGAGGTACATCTGTACCGCCATCACTTTTGGCGAAGGATTCCAGGTGACCGCATCCCAGGTCGGTGGCAAATGCCGCCTGGACCAGGCCGAACAGAGAAGCGTGGTCAATGGTGTGAACTTCGAATTTCGGTTCGGTTGTCCGGATCGTCGAATGCCGATGGGGAACTGTCGAATGCAGCAACGCGAGGCCGTAAGCCACCAGAAGGAGAATATGCGACTTTCGGATCTGCATAGCGACAAATATACGCACTCGCGAGGTTTTGATGCTAGTGCGCCGACCGTACAACATAACCCGAAAAGAATTCATTCCCCCTCATAAGATTATTATTTATTCCCCTTTCGTGAGATCATAAATATGACGTATTCTGTCAAGGATGCCTTCGAAATCGATGTCAAGGTCGATAATACGACCGCTCCTGATATCGAACACCCATCCATGTACAACTGGGAAACCATACTCCTGAAAGCTCAGCTGCAGGGCCGCCGTCTTGATCACGTTGATGCATTGCTCCTGCACGTTGAGTTCCACCAGGCGATCGTACCGGGCGCTTTCGTCGGTAATACCATCCAGTTCGGCCTGGTGAAGCCGGTATATGTCACGGATGTTGCGCAGCCATGGGTTGAGAAGTCCCATGTCCCTCGGCATCATGGCCGCCCGCACGCCGCCGCAGTTGTAATGGCCGCAAACGATGACGTGCTTCACCTTGAGCTGACGGATGGCATAGTTGATTACCGATTGGACGTTGAGGTCGATGGTTGTAACGAGATTGGCGATGTTGCGGTGAACGAACACTTCGCCGGGGCCTAATCCCATCATCTCTTCCGCCGACACACGGCTGTCACTGCAGCCTATGTACAGGTAGTCCGGATTCTGGTTTCGCGCGAGGTGCTCAAAAAAATCTCCGTTCGTTCCCTTCTTTTGTTCGATCCAGCGCTTGTTGTTTTCGAAGATCTGTTCGTAGGTGGTCATTAATAAGTAGAGTAAATGAGGCTCAAATTAGGGATTTTTATTAACCCACAGTTGAACCACACATAGGACATAGTACACATAGGAAGCATTAGAGAATGCTGGGGGTGTCCAGTTTGATGATGCAATCAGCTCACGGGTGATTTTTTCATCTCGAGGGGGCGGCGGGCAGGCAAGCCGGTAACTTCAAGGATCTCCTGTTCGTCGAGGGTTTCTTTGCTCAGTAGCGCCGCGGCAAGCGCGTCAAGTTCCTTGCGGTATACCTGCAACAGCCTGCGCGCCTCATCATGACATTCGTTAATGATGCGATGTATCTCCTCGTCCACGGTCCGTGCCGTGTATTCGCTAAACGCCTTTGCTTGTCCTACAGGCGTTCCGAGATAGGGATTAACCTTTGGCGCAAGCTCGATCATGCCCAGCTTGTCGCTCATCCCCCATCGCGTGACCATGCCACGCGCGATTTCCGTTGCCTGAACAATATCATTCTCGGCGCCTGTTGTCCGAGTACCGTATACCACCTCTTCCGCCGAGCGGCCTCCGAGAATGCCGATGATCCGCGCGCGAAGATATTCCTCGGTATAATTATACCGGTCGCTGTCGGGTCGTTGATAGGTAACACCTAGCGCCATGCCGCGCGGTACTATGCTTACACGGTTCACGGGGTCGGCACCGGGAACGACCAGCCCAAGTATTGTGTGTCCGCCTTCGTGGTACGCGATGCGTTCCCGATCTTCCGGGCTCAGTAACAAGGGCCGCTCCGGGCCCAGGATGATCTTCTCCAATGCGTCCATAAAGTCGCGGTGGTGAACCCGCTCCTGCTCCCGGCGTGCCGCCAGCAGCGCCGCCTCGTTGACAAGATTCCGCAGATCGGCACCGGACAATCCCGGGGTAGATGATGCTACCTCGGCTAGACTTACATCGTCATCCAGCGGAACGTTTCGGGTATGCACTTTCAGGATTGCTTCCCGACCCACCTTGTCGGGCAGGTTCACGACAACACGACGGTCGAAGCGTCCGGGCCTGAGCAATGCTTTGTCAAGTACATCAGGCTGATTGGTGGCGGCCAGTACAATAACGCCCTCGCGACTAGAAAACCCGTCCATTTCCGTAAGGATCTGGTTCAGCGTCTGTTCCTGTTCGCTGGATCCGCCAATTGCCATGGTGCCGCGGGCGCGTCCGATGGCGTCGAGTTCGTCGATGAAAATAATTGCAGGCGCGTGTTCGCGGGCCTGCTTGAAAAGGTCGCGTACTCGGGCTGCCCCAACGCCCACTATCATTTCGATAAACTCCGATGCGCTCATCGAAAAGAACGGTACGCCCGCCTCACCAGCCACGGCCCGTGCGAGCAATGTCTTACCTGTCCCTGGCGCTCCCACGAGCAGTACACCCTTGGGAGCCGTACCGCCGAGTCGTGTGTACTTTTTGGGGTTTTTCAGGAAGTCAACGATTTCAACGAGTTCGGCTTCGGCCTCATCGATACCGGCCACATCGTCAAAGGTGACTTTCGTCGCTGTTTCCTTGTCGAAACGTTTGGCGCGACTGCTGCCGAGCCCCATCATTCCACCCATGCCCAGGCCGCCACCCCTTCTTGCGGTCCGGAATATCCATACATAAAAGAGGATAATGAGTAAGGCAGGACCGAAGCGCACCAGAAAAGATACAATGGGATTAATCTCTTCCTGTAAGGGCTGGGCGCGAATGACAACATCGTTGTCCATCAGGAATTTTTCGAGACCCGGATCGATGAATTGCGGCAACTCCGTCACGAATTTGTCTGCCTGGCTGCGCTCCACCGCAACAGAGTCGTTCTCGGGCACTTCACTAACAGGGGGGACTACCACGGGCGTCTCGAATGTGCCGGTTATCGCGGTGCCCCTGCTGTAAATTTCCTTTACGTTTCCTTTGGCAACTTCGTCTTTGAAGAGGTTGTACGACACGATTGCGGGTTGCTCCGGATCAGGGTAAAGGCTTCGGCCGAGGAAATAGTTGATGAGCAGAATACCCAGGAGCCAGAACCAAATCTTCAACGGAGGAAATTTCCATCCTCCCTGACCTCCTGAAGGCTGTCTGCCGTTAGGACTGGGCACATTTCCCTCCACTTTCCGCTGTGGTGAACTCATCGCTATTTCTTCAACGAGTCATTACTTATTAAAATTCCGGAGACGCACAGTCATGCGTCTCTACAATACACTCCCTTCTGTCACCATTCCTAATTACTTTTTACCAATTCCTGAGACGCGCGGGCCACACGTCTTTACCACTGTCCCACCGAATACCGATCACCGGTTGCCCACTCCAGGCCACCTATTGTGCGAGATAGCCGCCGTCAACAGCATAATACGCACCGGTCACAAACGATGCCTTGTCTGAAATAAGCCATAAGGCGAGTTCAGCCACTTCATTAGCTTCGCCAAGCCGGCCGATCGGGTGTAATCCGATCAAGGCATTAATAGCCGCCTCATCCAGCGATTTTTCGATTAGCGGGGTCCGAATGTATCCGGGACCGATCGCGTTGACGCGCACCTTACGGTTGGCATACGACAGCGCCGCCGCTTTTGTAAGTCCGATAACACCGTGCTTGGCAGCCACATAGGCCGGCGACATCGGGGTGGCTACCTGACCGAGAATGGAAGCCATGTTTACAATGCTGCCCCCGCCCGAATTGAGCATGGCGGGTATCTGGTAACGCAGTCCGTAAAAGACCCCGGACAGGTTGATGGCAATCACTTTGTCCCATCCGTCGATGGGATAATCGCCAGTGTCCGCCAGCGGACCGCCAATACCGGCGTTGTTGACTGCCAGATGCAAGCCACCGAACTTTTTCACGGCTTCATCCACCAACCGCCGGTTATCCTCGGCACTGGATGTGTCGGCCCTAAAAAACGAGGCTTTTCCGCCCGCCTGTGCAATCAGGTCAGCGGTTTCATTTCCACCTTTCTCGTCGACGTCGGATACCACTACCCGTGCGCCTTCCTTCGCGTAGAGGACAGCAATAGCCCTTCCGATACCTGAGCCGGCGCCAGTCACGACGGCTGTTTTGTTCTCCAGTAAACCCATATTTTGATTGTTAAATTACCCCGTTTGCTTGGCCGACGACTCCGGATGGTGTCGCTAGCCGGGAGCAGGGAACACCATCCGTTGCCGTGCCAACAGGTGTTAAGCCTGTTTGGTCAACTGAACCTCGGCGCTGATCTTCACTTCCTCCCCTACCAAAACTCCGCCGGTTTCGAGGGCCGCATTCCAGTTCAGTTTGTAGTCTGTCCTCTTGATTTTTCCGGTGAGGGAAAAGCCTGCCTTCTGGTTACCCCAGGGGTCTTTGCCTATCCCGCCCATTTCTACATCCAGGGCTATCGGTTGGGTGACATCCCGGATGGTCAGGTCGCCATGCAAGATAAAGTTTTCGTCGTCCTTCTTTTCGATGCGGGTCGATTTGAATTTTAGCTGGGGATATTTATCCGCGGCAAAAAAGTCGTCCGACTTCAGGTGCTTGTCGCGGTCCGCATTATGCGTCGTAATTGAATTAACGTCCGCTGTAAATTCAACCGATGCCGTGGAGAAATCGTCACCGTCGGTTTCCACTACGGCGTCGTACTTTCCAAAAGTTCCGGACACGGTTGTAATCATCATGTGCTTCACTTTGAAGCCGATCTCTGTGTGTGCGGGATCGAGGCTCCATTTTGTCCTAACTGCTTCTTTTGCTACCATATTCTCTCAGTGTTTTGGTTACGATACAAAGGTAAAACAGCGGGTGTGCGGTTTTCGTTGAACCAGATTAAGAAATGGGCTGATTCAAGGCAGTTTTTCTTAATCTTGTTCATCGATTCGCGCTGCGGTCCCGTTATATCTTTACCGGCATAACCAGCACGGAGGACAACCATTATGGAACACAGCGTAAAAGGATTTCATCACATCACCGCCATCGCCGGCGACGCGAAACGCAACCTGACGTTCTACACGGAGGTACTGGGGTTGCGCCTCGTCAAGAAGACAGTAAACTTCGACGATCCCGGAACCTATCACTTTTATTTCGGCGATGAGGCAGGAACACCAGGCACCATTCTCACCTTCTTTCCCTGGCAAGGCGTTCCCAAAGGGAGGCAGGGAAGGGGCATGCCCACCGAAGTTGGCTTTTCGGTGCCCGCCGGCAGCCTTCCTTTTTGGAAGGAACGACTCGCACGTTTCGGCTTCGGCATAGCGCAATCGGGAAGCCGATTTGGAGAACCATTCATCGCGTTTGAAGATCCAGACGGGCTCCCCCTGTCGCTCATCGAACCGGCTGCTGGTGACGACCGCCGGCCGTGGGTCACGGACGAGATCAGCGCAGACGTCGCCATCCACGGGTTTCACAGCACGACGCTGACGCTCAGGACTGTCGAGAACACGGCCTCCCTGCTAATGGAGGTGCTTGGGTACGAATACGAAGGAAAGGAGGGTTACCGCCACCGTTATGTTACACGGGCCACGCCAACGGCGGCAACCGTTGATCTCATTGAAGCACCGCAACAATCGCCAGGCGTTGGCGCTGCAGGAACCATTCACCACATTGCCTTCAGGGTACAGGACGAGCAGGTGCAGGAAGAGCTCAGAGAACGGATAGATGCCCGCGGACTCAACGTCACTCCGAAGATAGACCGGAACTATTTCTACTCGATCTACTTCCGCGAACCGGGTGGTGTGCTGTTTGAGATCGCCACTGACAACCCGGGATTTACCGTCGACGAATCCCTCGCCGAACTGGGTACCCACCTCATGCTGCCGCCGCGTTACGAACCCCGGCGCACAGAGATTGAACGTGTACTTCCGGCACTGGCGTAATTTGCATCTTATGCACGACATCCGCCTCAAACTGAACGAAGCAGGCCGCGGCGCTTTCTACCTGGAAGAAAACGATGAGCGGCTTGCTGAAATGGAGATCAGCGTCAGCAAGAACGTATTAACTGTCTATCACACCGAGGTGGCGGAAAGACTCAAGGGGAAGGGAGTTGCGGGCGACTTGCTCAAGGCGATGGTTTCTTACGCGCGGGAAAAGAACCTTAAGGTGATACCGCTCTGCCCCTTCGTGCATGCGCAGTTCAAAAAGAACCCGGAGGCATATGCCGATATATGGAAACCAGGCAAGTTGTAAACATGCACAAGAAACAAGTTATAGTTCAGGGACCCGAACCGGCCGCAGCAGGCAAGGCATTGATCCTCCTGCATGGAAGAGGCGCCAACGCCCACGACATTCTCAGTCTGGCTGACTATCTTGATGTTGACCAATTTGCACTGCTGGCCCCCGAAGCAACCGACCATACATGGTATCCCTATTCTTTCCTTGCGCCACCAGAACAAAATGAACCCTGGCTTACGTCCGCACTGGAGGTCATCGCCAGCATCATCGACGAGCTGAATGCCGCGGGTCTGAATGACGATCGCATTTACTTCGCCGGCTTTTCGCAGGGTGCATGTCTGACGCTGGAATTCGTTGCGCGCAACGCCCGCCGATGGGGCGGTGTGGCGGCGTTCACCGGTGGACTGATCGGGGATCGCGTCTACCGGGAACGATACGCAGGCCACTTCGCGTCGACACCGGTGTATATCGGCAGCAGCGACCCCGATCCACACGTCCCGGTGTCTCGCGTGAACGAGACGACACAGGTACTCAGCGACCTGGGCGCGCAGGTCACGAAGGAAATTTTTCCGGGCATGGGCCATACCATCAGTCAAAAGGAAATTGAAAGGGCGAACACCATCGTTTTCGGGGCCTGATCTGCACAGCAAGGCCAACATGTCGCGAATTCGTTTTACTTTTGTCCATTCACGCTTCCGCGGTTCCTGATGGGTTTCCAATACGCGCTTGAAATGCTCGGCACATTCTTTTTTGCCATCTCGGGCGCGTTGGCTGTTCAGGATCAGCACGACGACTTGTTCGGTGCCGGCTTCACCGGTTTTGTTACGGCCATCGGCGGCGGTACGCTCCGCGACATCATGCTGGGCAGCTATCCCCTCGTCTGGATCGGTGATATCGGATATTTGTACGCGATCTTCGCGGGCGTCATTGTAGCTTTCATCTTCGTTAAATCACTCGAACGCCTCAAGCGAACGTTCCTGGTATTCGACGCGCTCGGGATTTCCTTCTTTACGGTGTTGGGCGTGGAGAAGGCGCTGGGTCTCGGTGTGAGACCGG
This sequence comes from Cyclobacteriaceae bacterium, assembly GCA_036381475.1. Taxonomy (GTDB): domain Bacteria; phylum Bacteroidota; class Bacteroidia; order Cytophagales; family Cyclobacteriaceae; genus ZC4RG29. Next base: position 1,303 of record DASVCT010000071.1, on the reverse strand, counting down.
AGATCGCGGCCATCATGGGTATGTTCACGGCTATTATGGGTGGGGTTCTGCGCGACGTGCTGACGAATGAGACTCCGGTACTCTTCCGGAAAGAGATCTATGCCACGGCATGTCTTGCGGGCGCGATCCTTTATCTGACGTTGTTCCGTCTGGGCGTGGAACGTGATATCAACATGGCTGCGTCCATAGTTCTCATTTTTCTCATTCGGGTACTCGCCGTCAAATATCGCCTTGCCCTTCCAAATTTTCGCAACCGTTAGCCGGCTTTCCTGCGCCGTGCAAGCCGCGAACGGATCTTGCTGAGAAATTCCGGCGTGATGCCCAGGTAGGAGGCTATGCTGTGTTGTGGCACACACGCCGGAATGTCGGGGTATTTTTTTATGAAGGCGAGGTACCTGTCTTCGGCACTGACGCTCATGTTGTCTATCAGCCTCTGCTGGTTAGCGACCAGCGAGTTTTCTACGAGAATTCTGAAGAACCGCTCGAACTTGGGTACCCGTTCATACAGAAGTTGCTGATTGCGTCGCGAGAGCAGCAGCACTTCCGTGTTGTCGATGGCCGCGATGTTCAGCACGGCCGGCTTTTTTGACAACAAACTGTACAGGTCGGCAATCCACCAGCCACGCGTAGCAAAACTCAAAATGTGTTCCTTCCCTTGCGCGTCCACGGTATAACTCTTCAACACCCCGCTGACGACAAAGGCGCTGTTATTGCAGACGGTACCGGCCCTCAGGTAGATTTTCTTTTTTTCCAGGAGTTTTGGCTCCAGCAAAGACATGAAGAAGTCGCTCTCCTCAGGTGTTAAGTCGATATGCCGCGCGACGTTCTTTAGTATTAAGCTGGAATCCATTGGAAATGTGTTGAAGTGTTGATGTGTTAAAGTGTTGAAGTTGGGCCGCCTCGACGAGATGTGTAAACGATTTCGATTACCACCGCCGGATGAGGTAGGGGGCTCAATCCGCGCGCCCCTTATGCCCCTCTACGATTTGTGATTTGTGATTTGTGATTAGTGATTAGTGATCTACGATTTGCGATTTAAACACCCACAGAACACATTTTCCGATCAACGACGACGCTTGATTTTCTAAGGGAGAGACTCTAATCAGGGGTTCAAATCGAAAATCAAAAATCAAAAGTCACTAATCACTAATCAATTCCCTCATACCCCTAATCTGTGCGCCCCCTATATACCCTATATCCCCTATATCCCCTATACCCCCTATACCCCCTATACCCTATACCCTATACCCTATACCCTATACCCTATACCCCTATACCCCTATACCCCTATACCCTTATCTCC
>DASVCT010000070.1:0-11212 GCA_036381475.1 Cyclobacteriaceae bacterium | reverse complement strand
AGGCGTTTCCCTGTGGGCGATGGCACGCAGAAAGGATTCTGCTGAAGATTACTTCCTGGCAGGCAGGCACCTCGGATGGTTCATTGTAGGCGCCTCGATATTCGCTTCCAACATCGGTTCGGAACACCTTGTCGGCCTTGCCGGATCGGGAGCCACCGACGGCGTTGCGCTGGCACACTACGAACTGCACGCGTGGTGTTTGCTGGTGTTGGGATGGGTCATGGTTCCTTTCTATATGCGCTCGGGGGTATACACCATGCCCGAATTTCTCGAGCGGCGTTTTTCACCCCAAGCACGCACGTTCCTGTCCATCATCTCCCTCGTTGCGTATGTGTTGACAAAAATAGCGGTGGGCATATTTGCCGGCGGCGTGGTGTTTGCCGTGCTGCTTCCAGATGTACACTTTCTCGGGCTTGACAGCTTTTGGTTCGGGTCCATATTAGTAATCGTGCTGACCGGCCTCTATACGGTGATCGGAGGGTTTCGGGCGGTGGCCTATACGGAAGCCCTGCAAACGATCATCTTGATTTTTGGATCGCTCATGGTAACCATTTACGGATTGGATGCCCTGGGCGGATGGGACCAGCTGCGGGAGATATGCGGTTCGGAGATGTTCAACCTGTGGAAGCCCATGGTTCCCGCCGGAGTGGAATCCACGTGGGCACCAGTAAAAGAAGCAGGCCGTATGGCCTGGTACTTCAATGACAACTATCCGTGGCTGGGGATGCTCTTTTGCGCACCCATCATCGGTTTGTGGTATTGGTGTACGGATCAATATATCGTGCAACGCACACTAGGCGCGCGGGATGAATCGCAGGCGCGGCGCGGTTCAATTTGGGCCTCCTACCTCAAGCTTTCACCGGTGTTCATCTTCATCATCCCCGGAATGATCTGCTATGCGCTCGCGAAAAGCGGCCAGATGCCGGTACTTCAGGAAACGCTGTTCGACGCCAGCGGTCAACTCATCCGTGATAATGCGCAGCAGGCATTCCCTATGATGGTGGTGCACGTATTGCCGGTTGGCGTTCGGGGCATTGTTGTGGCCGGGCTACTTGCGGCCTTGATGAGCTCCCTGGCGGGAGTCTTCAACGCCTCCTCTACCCTGTTTACCATGGACTTTTACTCGCGACTGAGACCGAACGCCTCCCAGGACCGTCTCGTGTGGATCGGCCGTGTAGCTACATCGGTAATGGTAATCATCGGCCTCCTGTGGATTCCCGTCATTCAAGGAGGGAAAGGCTTGTATGACTATCTCCAGGGCGTTCAGGCATACCTGGCACCCCCGATTTTCGTAGTCTTCTTCTTTGGCATCTTCATGAAGCGCCTCAACGCCAAGGGCTGCCTTGCCTCGCTCATTGTGGGCTTCGGCATGGGCCTCTTCCGGCTCGCCGTAGACACACCCGTCAAGCTCTTGCAGAACTTTTCGTACGAGCCAGGCTCGTTCCTTTGGATCGTGAACAACACCTTCTTCCAATACTACAGCCTTCTCATAACCATCGTTTGCATTGTGGTGATGATCGGCGTAAGCTATGCCTCGCCTGCACCGTCGTACGCGAAGATTTCGGGGCTCACGTTTTCAACGATGACGGAGGAAGACCGTCTCAGGACCCGGGCCTCATGGAAACCCAAGGACGTAGTAACCTCTGCCCTTTTGTTAGTGTTCATCCTGATTGCGTACCTGTACTTTACGGGCTGATTGGGCAGCACAGGATCGCATTACAACATCGTCATCTGACAGAAGCAAATTACGCCTGAATGACACCTCAGCACTACCGAAAAGCTGAACGGCTGCTCGTAGCAGCAGACTGCATCATCTTTGGTTTTGACGGGCGCCAACTCAAGGTGCTACTTGTCAAACGCAGCTTCGAACCCGAGGCCGGCCGCTGGTCACTAGTCGGAGGGTTTGTTGACGCCAACGAAAGCGTCAACGATGCAGCCGCCCGAATACTGCAAAGGCTTACCGGACTCGACAATATTTACATGGAGCAACTCCACTGCTTCGGTGACGTCCAACGTGATCCCGCAGCGCGCGTAATCTCTATCGCTTACTTCGCGCTTATCAATATTGCCGATTACAGCAAGCAACTCAACCTGGAACACGAGCCGCATTGGCGTTCCCTCGACGACCTGCCCGACCTGATCTTTGACCACGCTCAAATGGTTAAACTGGCGCGCGAACGCCTCCAACAGAAAGTCGCCACCCATCCGGTGGGCTTCGAGTTGCTTCCGCGAAAATTTACACTTCCCCAACTTCAAAACCTGTACGAGGCCATCTATCAATCGAAACTCGACCGCCGCAACTTCAGCAGGAAAATCCTTTCACTCGGTATTCTCAGGAAACTCGATGAAAAGGAGAAAGGCGGTTCCAAAAAGGGCGCATACCTTTACGTCTTCGACAGGAAGCGTTACGAAAAACTGGCAGACGAAGGACTGAAATTTGTCTGATCAGTTGTTCTCCCGTCCTTGTACGCGGAAGGTCAGACTGGTAGTGCCCGGCATCCCATCATTGGTCAAGCCTTGTATGTCCATCAGATAGGTCCCCGGCACGTCACTGGCATAAAAAGTAAGTTCGGCCTGACCTTCCGGGCCAGTCTTCACATCCGGTGCCCAGTACAGCAGTGTGCGGTGGTCGGGAATCCTGCTGTCGATTTGCTCCTTCGTTTCGTACACGGGCGAATAAAATTCCCGCTGCCAGTTCAGACCATCGTACTCGGTCACCCATGCGCGTTTATCAACCGGAAAACCGGCAAGATCGCCAGTGTATGTAGAATAGCTCGCGATCCCCATAAACGTGAGTCTACCATAATAATACCGCGAAGAAACGACATCGAGACGCCATACCTTGAGAGGATCGAATGCAATTATTGAATTGACATCGAACACAGGCACACCATCGAGAAGCACAAGTGGTCCTTCCTTGAACATCTCATTGGTCTTCTTGTTCAACACGTAGAAATAGAAATCGTCCTTTCGCTTCCGCACCATGATGGGCGCCACGTATTCGCGCATGACTTCTTCCATTACCGGGAACCGGGTGTAGTCGTCGAGGTAGTATCGCTGATCGGGATTCCGATAAAATGTGAGTGTATCATCATGAGGTGCAATATTCTTGTTCTTTTCCTCTTCCTGGTATGCGTTGTAAAGTTGCATGTTGATGCTCCTCGCCAGAATTGTCGATTCACTTGATGGATCTATGCTAAAGCGGGGTAATGAATAAAGGTCGCTGACCCTGCCGTCGAAAGGGCTGTCCTGAGTATAACGATAGGTGGAGTCACGGCTCCAGTCGGTCTGCACAATCACACTTCCCGGACCATAAAAATCGGGCAACTCGTGAATTACCCTTCCATCCTGTTTGCTCTTGGTGCCCGTAAAATGGAACCTTTTGCCAGGAACGGAAAGATAGACGGGAATCCCAAACGCAGGGCTGCCATCTTCCTCCTTCACCAGCCGTCCCGTGATCAGATGCCCTCTGTACTCCGGCTCAAACTCATGTTGAAGCGTACTATCACCCAGCTCCTGCCACGTAAACCGGCGCCATCCATGGGTGAGCATCAGGTTGTCGGCGCAGACAGCAACATCTTCGGCTCCGCTGAAGTAGTACTCCGGGGATTCTATCGCGCCCGGAAGGTCTGAGGAAAGGAGAAGGTAGGCCGCTATGTTCGAGCGTTCCTCTGATTGCAAGGAATCCAGACGGAATACGGATACAGACAGCGAAGCCGGCTTATCCTGGCTTCCATCCGTTGTTGACAACGTCGCCTTGATCATTTCCCGGGTATGAACGACTTTCCTGTCGACGGCAGCGTCAATATTCAACAGGTTCTCGGGACTCTTGAAGAACAAACGCTCACAAACCGGCCGACCGTCGTAGTCAAACAACGTGATGTGGGCTATACCATCGCGTAGACCAGACTTGTCAATTTCAAAAGTCGCCCGCCCGCCTGACAGTCGACCGTGCAAGGCCTGCAGGGCGGCCAGGCGGTTGTGAACAATGACGGTGACTTCCGGTCGCGTTGCCGAAGTTGGATCGTTCGATTGGACATTGATGGTTACGCGACCGTTACCGGATTCCGAAATCGATAAGGCATACCCTGTCGGCCGGACCGGCGGAAGGGTTTTTCGGGCGATCACACGCCCATCGCTGCCGGTAATCACTGCCCGATATTCGGCATCAGCCATGGGGGTAAACGTAAAATTCCCCAGCCCAAATCGAATCGGTGAAAGCGTGGCGACGGTGTCGCCGTCCGGATCGACCACATAACCAGCAAAGGAACGCAGTCCGTGACCCGAGGCATCCACAACCCGGAACGCAACCTTTCCTTCAATGCCCGATATCATATTGCCCCCTTCGGGAAAAAACTGTACGTCCAGATCTAGGCTAGCTGACTGTCCCTGAAGCCCGAGGGGTTTGAAGGGGTTCACCACTGTGATGGTTCGGCGGAAGAAAAAGTCCGGACTGTAATTTCTCATCCACCGGGTATAGGCACGCAGCAGATAATTACCAGAGTTCAGGCTTGCGGGCAGAAACAACGATGTATGACCGACGCCATCTTTCATCGGCACTTTAGCCTGCAGTACGGGCTGATGTGCTTCATCCAGTATTTCCACGTATACAACGCGACTCATTGCCAGTGGCCGGTGCAAGGCGCCGTCAACGACATAGGCCCGAAGCCATATGTGATCGCCCGTGACGTAGACGGTCCTGTCGGTATGAATGAACACCTTTTCTTGCAGATTCTGCTGGCGGTATGCGCTCAGCCTGGCGGCAGGATCACCACCTTCCTGAGCGACAGCGGTCGCTGAGGTAGCAAATGCAACCAGGAATACGAGCAGGCGAAAAAGCATCATTTTTCTAACGGTCATTCCCAAAAATCAGGTTTAATGGGTGTGCCTCCGTATACCAGTGTGCAATCGATGCAATGTTTTTCGGCAGTAACGTAACCGATAACTGCCGGTCCACTGGTGGCGGCGGTAATGAGCAAAGCTGATTTGTTGCTTTTCAGGTAGTCGCCAATCAAAATCGTGTCAACCGCGAACGCATTGCAGTCGGGGAAAGGCCTTTCGTAACTGCTGTAGGGATAGGGCAATTCAGACCATTCGACAAAGATCCTCTTTTCAACGGACCTGCCCAGGCTGAAGTATCCCAAAGTCTTATCACCTGCGGCATTCACTGAATGGATATTGCCGGTAACTTCGGTAGGTTGGGGATCAAAAATGGTCCCGATACTTTCAGTGTTCTTGCGGAGTTCGGTCCAGAAGTTGAATTCCTTCTGATCAATGACACATTGACGCACGAGTAGGCTGTATTGGAGCGAGAGCTTCCAGCTGTTAGCTGGCATCCGCAACACCGTGTGTTTACGTACTGCGTCCTCAACCAAACCGTTCGTAGTGAAAACGTCGATAGTACCAAACGGTGTTGTTTTCCAGCAGTTGTAGATGTTCTCCTGCGGCGTGCGGGACCGAACGTCCCCCAGGCCGGGATCCCAGATCAATGATGAATGATGGGCAGAGTGATACATCACGGTCTCAACTGTCTTCCAGCGATAGTACCGCGAATCGCCCTCAGGATCGTGCGTGGTCACTTCAAATTCGACATTGCTCCCTCCTGCAGTCCACGTTATGCTGTCGATCGGGGGTGATACTTTACTGGTGACCGGATCTGAAACGTACTCGGCCCCGGAACTTGTACTAATCTTGAGAATGCACTCCTGGCCATCGTCGACATTCACGCCGCTCGCACTATAGACTCCCGGCGCAATTTCAGGAAGGATGAATTCCGGACCGTTCACCACTTCCACCCTAACATAGGCGCCGACCTCCGGCGCAGGCAGTCCCTGCTCGTTAAGGTTCTGCGAACGCGTCAGCTTGATGCTTGTCTCCGGGTCAGCCATATCCACAATTCCATCCACCACAAGGAAGTTGACGGCGGATTCGATCTCGGGTGGATTGTAGGGTTCCACACAGCTTGCCACGGCATATAATGCAAAGCCCAGGATAACAAGAATGGTCTGTTTCATTCGCTCAGAATCTGAAGTTATATGTTATCGTAGGGATGGGTTGGGCAAAGATTGACAACTTGTACCCCTTGATCTCACCGCCTTCGGAACGGAAGAATACGGAGTATGCATTGTTCCTCCCGGTAAGATTGTAGACGGAAAGCGACCAGGAACTGTGTGCCAGCTTGTGAATCTTGTGATTCCCTTCAATGTTCATGGCAAAGTCGAAGCGATAATAGTCGGGAATGCGGGCCTGGTTCCTGCTGGTATACAGGAGGCGTTGGCTTCCGTCAAGCACATATCGTTGCAACGGAACGGTTATCGGGCGGCCGGTGCTGTACGTAAAGTTGAGCGAGATGCTAAACCTCCGGCTAAACCGGTAATTGCTGATCACCGTCACGTCGTGCGGCTTGTCGTAATTGCTGGGGTATTCCATTCCATCGTTTATGGTCTCGCCGGTTTCAGTTCCGACCGTTTTCAGGAAAGAACGTGAATACGTATAACTGATCCATCCATTCAGTTTTCCGGTCACTTTTTTCAGCATGAGTTCGACGCCATAGGCTCGGCCGCGCGTGCCGATCACATCCGTCTCGATATGATGGTTCATAGTCAGCAACGCTCCGCCGCGGAAATCGAGAAAGTCGTCCAGCGTTTTGTAATAGGCTTCGATGGAGGTCTCGATGGTGTTCGCCTTGAAGTTCCGGTAGTATCCGATGGAAATCTGGTCGCCTATTTGGGGTCTGATGTACGCGTCGCTGAGCTTCCAGGTGTCTGTCGGCGCTATGGCGGTAGTGTTCGACAGCATGTGAATGTATTGCCGCATGCGTTGATAGCTCACCTTCACGGACGCATCCTCGCCGAGCAGGTAACGGATCGAGGCCCTTAATTCAGGCCCGTGGTATGTTGCGATAGAGCGGCCGCTGCTATACTGGAGCGTGTCGGTGATAGAGCTTTCTGAACGTGGCTGGCCCGGCGCATACTGGAACACGCTCCTGGGGCCGAAGTAATTATAAAAAGAATAACGCAAGCCGGCATACAACGTGAGTCGCGAAGAAAGCTCGAACTCATCGCCGGCATAAACGGCTCCCTCCAACGCCTGCTCATCATCCAGCCTGTCCGCTGCAACCAGCGACTCCGATCCCAGGGGTAAAAGCGTCCCGGGCGACAGGTCGTAACGCATGGCCGAAGCGCCGAAGGAAAGCAGATGCTGGTCGTTCAGTTGATAGGAAAAGTCGGCCTTACCCGACACCTGTTGGATTTGATAATCCATGCGGACCGCATTTGCGGGGTTCTTCTTGCTGGAAACACTGAACTTGTACGTGTTGAAGGTACCGGTAAATACGCTGAAAAGCCGTGTGCCATAGGCATGCTTCCAGCGCGCTGAAGCGTTGAAGTTGTTGTAATGGTAAAGCGTGTCGCTGTTCAGCCGAAACCGGTCGTCGCTGTAGTAGGCAGTGGCATCCACGGTATTCCGTTTGTCGGCCTCGTGGTTGAAGTGGAAGTTGAGGTCGTGAAACGATCCGGTACTGTTCTTAAGCTCTTTATCCGGAATACGATCCAAAATCCAGTCCGAATACGTCGACCGCCCACCGATGAGGATCGACGACTTATCCTTCTGGAGTGGACCTTCCAGTGTGAGTCTGCCGGTGATGGGCCCGATCCCTCCAGATCCGCTGAACTTTTTCTTGTTCCCTTCGCGGGAAGTGACTTCCATGACTGAAGATATCCGTCCGCCGTACTCGGCCGGTATACCGCTCTTATAGAGTTCGACGTCCTTTACAACATCCGGGTTAAAAGCGGAAAAGAAGCCGAACAGGTGCGACGGATTGAAAATCGTGGCATCATCGAGCAGCGTCAGGTTCTGATCAGCCGAACCTCCTCTTACGTTCAGGCCGGTCGAGCTTTCACCTACGGACTGGACGCCGGGCAGTGTTAGTATCACCTTCATCACATCGGTCTCGCCAAAGGCCACGGGAACCTGCTTCATCATTTTGATATCGAGCCGTTCCATACCCATACGGGTTCCGGACACATTGGCGCCGCGTTCGGATTCGATGACAACTTCCTTGAGTGGTGTAATGAATTCGACCAGTTCGATATCCAGCCCGCCGTCGTCGTATACCATGACCTGACGAACGGTTTCCCTCATCCCCACACATGAGATGCGAAGATTGTTGCGACCTGTCGGGAGCTCGATCGAGTAATAGCCAAACGGATCCGTAGCCACGCCTTTTCCGGTGCGTTCATTATAGACCACGGCACCCACCACGGGTTCGCCGTTAACTTCGTTTCGGATATTTCCCGTAAGTGTGGCTGTACCGCTCCGTAGTCGCCGTGTGCGCTTTCCGATTTCGAAAATCCGGGTTTCATTGGTCAGACGCTTCTTTTCTTCCGCATCATGGAGATAGTCGAGCAGGGCAACATCAAATTCACCCTGGACCGGCCGGACATCAAAGAAACCTACAGGCAACTCGGCCCGTATCTCGCGGCCGCGCGTGAGGTAAATTTTGCCTGAGGGATCGGCAAAATAATGATAGTCGGTATACTGAAACAATGAATCGAATACAACACCCAGGTCGACGCCATGGAATGTTCCGGTGACCTTGAGGGAATCAAACTCCTTCGGATCATAGTAGATGTGGTATGGCGTCTGAGCCTCAACCCGCTGGACGAAATCGGCGAAAGGCGACTGCGAGAACTCACCACTTATGCGGTGAAATTCCTGTGCCAGCGCGGTCGCCCCAGGAAGTAGCAGTGTTACGATGACGAGGGCCCGGTAGATGTGTTTCATTCCGACCTTGTCAATTCAACGATTCATAGTGACGTATCAGCGATACGAACATTTTTTCCTTGTCCCCATTATTGAGCGCATTCGCGCGGGCATACTGTCGCAACTTCTTTTTCTTATCCGCCAAGGCCTTCAACAAGGAAGACTTGTTCCGGATCGAAATGGCCTGACCCTCGTGCATCAGGTAGTAATTAGCCCGTTCAAGGAACCTGACTTCCACGGCACCGGCTTCGACGCTCTCATGCACCATTTTCCTGCGCTTGCAGAGCAGTTTTATCGCACCGTCGTACAGCAAATCGTAAAATCCGGCCCGAATCCCGCTGGAGTCACCCCGCACGTTAATGAAGCGATGCCCCAGGAGGTCAAAATAATCGATCAGATCATTATGCAGCAGCACCTCCGTTACATACCCCCGCTGATCGTAGTGTTCAATAACCAGCATATCCTGTACGAGATCGTACTCCATGGTTACGTCATGAAAAACCTCACCGGAATACTTTATTGAGCCTTGCTCCCAGTATTCGGAGCCAAAGAAAGGAAAGCCTTCATAAGGTTCTTCAACAGGAACGTACTCGCTGCCATTGTAAAGCACCACCTGGCCATGCATCGTACGTTCGTAGCTGGCAACAGCCGCTGCAGTAGCTTCCGCAACAAACGCGCTATCTGAATCGGCAGACTGACACCAGGCGGTTTCGGAAAACAGGACTGCCCCCACGACCAGCGATAAAAAGGTATTCGTTATTCTCATTTCCCGTAACGATCCCCAAAATATCCATTCTCTCCGAATTTCTAAGGCGAACGGAAGTTTTTGTGATAACTGGATTATGCATCCGGGAATTTACAGGATATAACCTGCCCTATCGGGAGGCTGTTGGCATACCCGTTTCTCGAACGTTTCTGAAAATTCGCAGCGTCCCGTCATTGACGGTGACCAGGACCGCCGCACTACTACCGTCCTGCACCAACCTGATGTCTTTAACATTGAATGGCACAAAGAATCCGCTTTCAAACGACCTCACCGGTGTATAGCTAAGGTCGACTCCTCCCCTAAGGAAGAGCCCAGGCGATGCGTCTGCAGGTGTTGTTTCAACTTCGGTGTCGAACTTGTTACCGCCCAGCAGTAGGTCCTTGATGCCGTCGCCGTCAAAATCCTTTACAATGATCCCATTCACTGCGGAAAGCTGTGCAAGCGTCGGCAAGCGCTTCGTCTCAAAGTGACCGCTCTGGTTTACCATGATGACGGAAGAAAACTGGTACGCCTTCAGATTGATTGCCGTCTCAAGGCCGGCACCGATAATGGCAGGGAGGTCCGATTCAGCGAAAGACGTGAACGTTGGAAACTTTTGAGCAATCACGGGCATTTGTTGCGACGTACATTCACGCCCGCGGATAGGGACGAGTACTGAGTCTTTGAGGTATTTGGCCAGAAAAATATCGTTCGTGCCGTTGCCGTCGAAATCCCCGGCAAAAACCTGGAACGGCTTTTCACGGCTTGCGGTAAACTTGTAATTCTCACCAATGTTACCCAGGATCAGGTCGGTATCGCCATCGCCGTCGAGATCGTCAGCAACGACCTTGTTCCACCATCCTTCAGTGTATTCAAGACCATATTTGGATGTGACATCGCGAAACGCCGTTCCGGCCAACGCAAATACTCGAACTGGCATCCATTCTCCTGTCACGATAAGCTCAAGCGCTCTATCACCATCCAGGTCAGCAGCTACAGCGCTCTTCACCATCCCAACGCGAGATAAATCCGGGGCCATCGCCTCCGTCTTGTCAACAAACGAACCACCCTCATTCATGAACAAATAGCTGTCAGGTGGCTTGGGGTAGGCTCCGGCAGTCACCTGACCACCCCTGAAGATGTCTACGTCGCCATCGCCATCGGCATCAAAGGGCAAGATGCATGACCCACTGCTGACGGTCTGCAGGAAGGTCCTCTGTCTAAAGTTACCCTTCCCATCGTTAACATAGAGTCGATCCCGATAGTATGACGAACCTCTTGAGAACTCACTGCCACCGCTCACTACGTACAGGTCGAGGTCGCCATCGCTGTCTGCATCAATGAAGGCTACACCCATGTCCTCGAACGCCTTGTCAGCCTCAAACATCTCAACATATCTCGGTGTCCAGTGGTCACCCTCCCGAACGTAAAGGGCGCCGGGTTGGCCCGCTGCGCCTCCGACATAAAAGTCGTCGGCGCCATCACCGTTGACATCGCCGGTCGCAACGAACGGTCCACTCTTTGAGAACATGTGCGGCAGCAGGATTTGCTCCTTGTATTCATTGAACCTGTTCTCGCGGTGGACGAAGGACTTTGCGAGAAGGTGCGGATCTTCCTGGAAAACGGGTCTCGCTGTGGGTTTGGTCCATTTCCGGATGCCAGCGTCAGTATAACTCACGTGTAGCAGCTGATTGGCGTCGACAT
>DASVCT010000069.1:0-8699 GCA_036381475.1 Cyclobacteriaceae bacterium | reverse complement strand
GGATCTCCAATGGAGTCGTCCCCAAAAAAATTTGCGCCTTTGGCGTCAAGACCAGTCGCTGGGTAACCATGCACGGTTTTGCACTCAATATCAACACCGACCTGAAGTACTTCAACCACATCATACCCTGCGGCATAAACGACAAACAGGTCACGTCCATGGCTGACTTACTCGGCCAGCCGCAGGACATGCGGGCTGTTGCCGCCGTCTTGAAGAATAATATCGCGCAGGTGTTTGGAATTGAGTGGCAGTAGGGAGTAGGCAGTGGGCAGTAGCTTGCCTATACCCCCACACCCTAATCCATCGACCCCCTATACACCCTATACCCCTATACCCTACACACCCTATACACCCTATACACCCTATACCCTTTATACACCCATACCCTTATTTCCTTATATCCCTATTTCCTTATTTCCTTATTTCCCCATTTCCCCATTTCCCCATTTCCTCATATCCTTATTCCCTTATTTCCCCATTTCTCTCATACCTTAGCGCCATGCTGGCAGAACTTCGCGATGTAATCCTGATTGATATTGAAACCGTAGCCTGTGCGCCAAAATACGACGTACTGGACGAGCGCCTTAAGGCACAGTGGGCCCGGAAGGCCGCGCACATGCGCAGGGAGGAAGAAGAAACGGACGCCGATCTCTTTGACACACGGGCCGGTATCTATGCCGAGTTCGGAAAAATCGTGTGCATAGGCGCCGCAAAGTTCGTTGAGAACGAACACGGTACCCTTATGCTGCGAACCAAGGCGTACGCCGATCACAACGAAGGGCAACTTCTCGCCGCATTCAAGAACATGCTTGAGCGTACCGACCCGATGACGACGAGACTATGCGCTCACAATGGCAAGGAGTTTGACTTTCCTTATATCTGCCGTCGAATGCTTATCAACGGCATCGCGCTCCCGTCCCTGCTCAGCCTGTCAGGAAAGAAGCCATGGGAAGTGCTTCATCAGGATACCATGGAACTCTGGAAATTTGGCGACTTCAAACACTATACCTCTCTCGACTTGCTGGCGACGGTATTCAACATTCCCTCCAGTAAGGACGGCATGGACGGAAGCCAGGTCAACCGTGTTTATTATGAGGACAACGATCTCGACCGGATTGCGTCGTATTGTCTGCGCGACGTTGTCGTGCTCGCGCAACTCTACCTGCGCCTGCAGGGATTGCCCCTGTTAGACGAGACCAACATCATCCAAGCGTAAGGTCCATGGGCAAAAAAAGGAAACAAGGCAAAGAAAAACCGGACAGGGCCAGCCTTGCCTCCGCGGTGATGGACTTGTTTGCCCGGCACCCCGGCCAGGCGTTCAGCGTCAAGGAGGTGGCCAGAAAACTGGGGCTGAAAAAGAAGGCTGATATAAAACAGGCCACGCTTGCAATGCAGGAGCTCGCCAGCAGAAATAAATTGCGGCAGCTCGCCAACGGTAGTTACGCTGTCGTCCAGGAACTCGAAGAGGCCGTCGGAGAGGTCGATCACGTCAGCTCGCGCTTTGCCTATGTAATGATCGGACCGGACCAACCGGACGTTATTGTCAAGGCTCGTGATCTGGGATCGGCCATGGACGGCGACACCGTCCGTGTCGCTATCTATCGCACGCGGCGCGGCGAGCACCCGGAAGGCAGGGTGATTGAAGTAGTCAAACGCAACCGCAACCGGTTTGTCGGCAGGTTGGAAGTGTCGCCCAACTTCGCGTTTGTCAAACCCGACTTCAGAAAGATCCACGACGATTTTTTCATCTACCCTGAGAATATCAACGGGGCCAAATCAGGCGACAAGGTGATCGTCGAGGTAACGGCCTGGGCTGAGGGCGACAGGAGTCCCGAAGCCAAAGTGGTGGAGATCCTGGGAAAAGCCGGGGAAAACGAGGCGGAGATTCATTCCATCATGGCCGAATTCGGTCTCCCGTTTCGTTTTCCGGAGCGCGTTATCGCCGAGGCATCCGCGATCGACGCGGGTATCACGGCGCGCGAAATCAAGCAACGGCGTGACTTCCGTGATGTGACCACCTTCACCATCGATCCTGAAGATGCCAAAGATTTCGACGATGCACTCTCCTTCCGCAAGCTTGAAAACGGGAACGTCGAGGTGGGTGTACACATTGCGGACGTCACACACTACGTAAAGCCCGGCAGCAGTCTCGAAGAAGAGGCATTCGACCGATCAACCTCGGTGTACCTGGTTGACCGAACGATACCCATGCTGCCCGAGCGGCTTTCAAACGAACTCTGTTCACTGAAACCGGAGGAAGACAAACTTACCTTCTCGGCGGTCTTTGAACTCGACCGGCAAGCCCACGTTGTCAACGAATGGTTCGGCCGGACGATCATTCATTCTGATCGCCGCTTCACGTATGAGGAAGCCCAGGCCATCCTGGAAGAGCGAAGCGGACCCTTTGCGGAAGAACTGTTGGCCCTGAATGAACTCGCCCACAAGCTAAGGAAAGAACGCTTTGCCCGGGGAGCGGTCAACTTCGAGACGACGGAAGTTAAATTCAAACTCGATGCGAAGGGTAAGCCGCTTGCCATAGTTCCCAAGGTGCGGAAAGACGCGCACAAGCTAATTGAAGAGTTCATGCTGCTGGCAAACAAGCAGGTCGCAACCTACGTGTACAACCAGAAAAAGGGGGCGGCGCGGAATACGTTTGTTTACCGGATTCACGACTTCCCCGATCCGGAAAAGGTCTACGATTTCGCAGTCTTTGCGCGTCAGTTCGGCCATAATCTGCAAGTCGAGCCGCACAGCATAGCGCGGTCGCTGAACAAGCTGATGGAAGAAATAGAAGGCAAACCAGAACAAAATGTGCTGCAGCAACTTGCCGTGCGATCCATGGCCAAGGCCCGGTACTCCACCGAGGAGAAGGGACACTTCGGGCTTGCGTTCCCGCACTACACCCATTTTACGTCGCCAATTCGCAGATACCCGGACATGATGGTTCACCGGCTGCTTCAACATTACCTTGACGGCGGCGGTTCGGTGAACCGGGCAGCTTATGAACTGAAATGTGAACACTCTTCGGAACGGGAAAAACGCGCCGCCGACGCCGAGCGCGCATCCATCAAATACAAGCAGGTCGAGTTTATGACCTTTGCTAAAGACAGGGAATACGATGGCCTTATCACAGGCGTCACCGAATGGGGCGTGTATGTTGAACTCGTCGACACCAAATGCGAAGGAATGGTACGAATGTCGGACCTCGATGACGACTACTACGAATATGACGAGAAAAAATACAGGATCGTGGGACGCAAGACCGGGAAAGTATATCGCCTCGGCGATCAGGTAACCGTACGCATAAAGAAGACGGATATTGACCGGCGCCTCATCGACCTCGTGTTTGTCGGATCAAAGGCTGAAACTGAAAAGCGAAAATCCCGGCGATGAAAGATTTTCTAGGAACCTACAGCGCACTCCTCGAGTCCCGGATCAGCGCGATGCCTTTTGGAAAGAATCCGACTTCGTTGTATGAACCCATACGATATGTGATGCGTTTGGGCGGCAAGCGTATCCGCCCGATGCTTACGCTGTTGAGTTACTCGCTGTTTCGCAACGACGTCCGGCATATACTCCCCTACGCCATTGCCGTTGAAGTCTTTCACAACTTCACTCTCATGCACGATGACATTATGGATCGCGCACCCCTGCGAAGAGGCAAGCCTACCGTTCATGAGAAATGGAACCTCAGCACGGCGATATTGTCCGGCGACGTGATGCTGGTCAAAGTTTATCAATTGTTCAGCCGGCTGGATCCGGTCACCTTTCGCACCGCCGTGGAAGCCTTCAACGAGTGTGCGACACGGGTATGCGAGGGACAACAATGGGACATGCATTTTGAAAGTGCGGACAACGTTACGGAAGCTGCATACCTGCACATGATCCAGGACAAGACAGCGGCACTGTTGGGTTTTAGCCTGGAGCTCGGCGCGATCCTGGCGGGTACGGATGATAAAACACGGAAGCGACTGCGCGAGTTCGGCCTGTGCATAGGCGTAGGATTTCAACTCAGGGATGACCTCCTGGACGCGTACGGCGACCCGGATAGCTTTGGCAAACAGACCGGTGGCGACATTCTTGCGAACAAAAAAACCTTCCTTCTCATCAAGGCGCTCGAACGTGCAGGACCCGCCGAAACGAAGGAGTTAACCTATTGGCTGACTGCTAAAAAATTTGATAAGAAGAAAAAGGTCAGGGCTGTAATCGACATTTACGACCGGCTGAAAATTCCGCAACTCACGCGCCGGAAGGCGGATGGTTATTTCAAGAAGGCATTCGGATTGTTGGAGCAGCTTCCGGATACACCGGCCCGTGAGAACCTGCGGAAGTTTACGCACATGCTTGTGGACCGACAGAAATAAAGTACCCGACCCTATCCCTCACGTACCTGGGTGCCGATAGCCCAGGTGTTTCCGGAAAAGTCCTGAAATATACCGCGCCGGTCAGGGTCGCCTTCCTGCTCTTTCGGCTTCTGGATTTCGGTACACCCCAACTGCAGCGCTTTTTCAAAAGTTGCATCGACGTCCGGAACATACACATGCAGCAGATGCTGATTCGGTGGGTATTTCTCGTTGGAATCAGCGATCATAATCACCGAATCATCCAGTCGCATCTCCAGGTGTAGTACGGTTCCATCCGGATGGTCGTAACGCCGCAGGACCGTTGCACCGAACAGGTCCTTTAGAAAATCAACCATCCGTTGGGCGCCCTGCACGACGAGATAGGGAGACACGGAGTTGTAAGCGGAGGGTTTATAGTTTGGTTTCATGAGTTACAATTTTTTGCGCCAAAATGCTTTCACGAGAGCCTTCTGTGTCAATGTACAGTCTGAACTTCATCCAAATATAGGGCATATAGTGGATCGTCGTTCTGTTGACTTAAGTTCCATCCGGAGATTAGGATATTTAGCGAAGCGTCTAGTGCTTTCACGCATAATCAATGTCGCCGTCCCGGGGTTGTGTGAATGAAAATCCACGCAATCAGTGAGTATCTTTGATCTACTGCCGACCGGGGTCGGTGTTGATGATCTACGAGGCCCCTGACTGCGGCTTGTAGCGGATAGCCGACACGCGGCTAATTATTCCCAACCGTTCTGTCACAGCCGTACACCCTTATACAATATGGATGCCTTGATGGACTGGACTTTCAGATGAAGAAACTTGTTACGTTCTTCATCCTTCATAAAGTTGTTGAAATCATGCTCGCTGTCAAACTCCACAAGATGGATCTCATACGGCTTGTCCATACTGTGAGCGACAAATGCCGTTTCCTCTGGTCTTACTCTCAGCAACAGACGGCCATTGTATTTTGAAATTATCGGAATTGCTATCTCCTCAAATTGGTGAAAGATATTTTCCTGTCCGGGGATGATGTAGATGAGTTGCGTTATATAGATCATATGTACGGTATTCAGATTTTATTCGTCGCGAGTTTCGTTTGCAACAAAGGATAGCCCCTTCCCTGATCGTCGGTGCTGGTTCGTTCGTAAACATCAAATCCGAACCGCTTATAAAATTCCACCGCTTTTGTGTTCCCCTCGTTTACGTCGACCTTGTCTGCCTTAAGTTCGTGAACGGCAAAGTTCAACAGCTCCTTTCCCAGACCTTTTCCAAAGAAGGCGAGAGACAGGAACAGCATTTCCACTTTTCCGTCGGCCACCCCGAGAAACCCGATGACTGTGTTACCATCGAGCAGACAATAGACGTCAAAGGCGTTAAAATCGATCGTATGCACGTCGGCCTTGATGTCCTGGAAATCGTTTGGTTTCAGGAAGTCATGGGTGGCCAGGACCGACTCTTCCCAAACCTTCAGAAGGCCCTCCCGATGTGCGTCAGTATACCTGGGCTATGTGAACGCCTTCCATTTCGGTTTTGCCACATAGTTAGTCTGTCCATGCTGGATTTCCAACAGCATAATGTGTTCTACACACGGCACTAATTTCCACGAATCACTTTTGAAACCCCCTGCCTTCTCCTATCTTTCTCCACTCGAAAAAGTTTCCTATGAAACCACTCGTATTTACGAAGCTTTCCGTCATGATGCTCCTGGAGTATTTCGTTTGGGGAGCATGGTACGTCACGATGGCAACGTACATGGATCAATACCTGGACGCGTCATCGACACAGATTGGGGCAGCTTACAGCGCCCTCGCTATCGCCACCATGATTTCCCCTTTCTTCGTGGGCATGATCGCCGATCGCTATTTTGCAGCGCAAAGGATTATGGGCTGGCTGCATCTCGTCGGTGCCGCGCTTCTCTACTTTGCGACCAGCGTCGACAGCTTCATCGTTTTCTACATCATAATTTTGCTTTATTCCCTACTTTACATGCCGACCATTGCGCTTTCCAACAACATCGCTTTCCAGCAGATGTCGGATCCCGGAAAGCAGTTTCCCTGGATTCGTGTATTCGGAACGATCGGCTGGATTGTGGCGGGGCTCATGATCGGCTTGCTTAAGATCGAGAGGTCGCCCTATACCTTCCAACTGGCCGCCATCGCGTCGTTGACGCTGGGTTTGGCCAGTTTCATTATGCCCGACACCCCCCCGAAAGGAAAAAGCGCCAAGGCCTCGGAGGCTTTCGGGTCTGTGGCCTTTCTTCTGTTCAAGGACAGGCCCTATCTCATATTCTTCATCGCTGCGATCCTCGTGTGCATACCGCTGTCCTTCTATTACGGATTTGCCAATCTTTTTCTCAACGACGTCGGTATGGAATACGCAGCCAGCAAGATGGTGCTGGGGCAGATTTCAGAAGCCGTCTTTATCCTCGCCATACCTTTTCTCTTCAACCGCATCGGCGTGAAGAACATGCTGCTGCTCGGTATGACGGCCTGGATTCTTCGTTACATATGCTTTGCCTATGGCAATGTCGACATTAACCTCTGGATGCTCTATGCCGGCATCATATTACACGGCATTTGCTACGACTTTTTCTTTGTGACAGGCTACATGTACACGGAAATGAAAGCCGGGGAAAAAATCAAGAATGCGGCGCAAGGCCTGTTTACGTTCGCCACCTATGGAGTAGGTATGTTTATCGGCACCTGGTTCTCAGGCCTTACTGCCGATTACTATACAGTCGATAATCAACGGCACTGGATGAACATTTGGTTTGTCCCGGCGTTTATTGCCGTTGCCGTCCTGATTTACTTCATCCTGTTCTTCCGGGAAAAGCGTGAGGTCCGGCCGCAACCCGAACCGGCTAGCGCTGCCTGATTGACATCCGAGTTCAACAACAAAAAAATATCGCATCATGAAAATTGCCATGTTGGGGTCCGGGTTCATCGGACGATTTTATGCTGATTCGATACAAGGGCAAAGAAGCCGTGATAGGATCGTAAGCATCTACTCAAGGCGTGAGGAGAGTGCAAAGAAGTTTGCCGACGACTACGGAGTGGCGCATGTTACCACAAACATGGAAGAATCCATAGCCCACCCGGATGTGGACATGGTCTGCATTTCGTTGCCCAATCACAAACATGAAGAGGCAGTCATGCTCTGCTGCAAACACAAGAAGGCCGTAATCTGCACCAAGCCGCTCGCGCGGAATGCCGCCGAAGCCTTGCGCATGCTGAATGCCGTTGAAAAGGCAGGCATCTTTCATGGATATCTTGAAGATCTGGTTTACACGCCCAAATCCAGTAAAGCCATAGAATCCGTGCGAAACGGAGCGCTGGGAAGAATCCTGTGGGCAAAATCACGCGAAACGCACCCGGGACCGCACAGCGACTGGTTCTGGGATCTCGAACAGGCGGGAGGCGGCGCCATGCTGGACCTGGGATGCCATTGTGTCGAAATCGCGCGATGCTACATTGGAAAAGATATTCTTCCGGTGGAGGTGATGTGCTGGGCCGACACCCAGGTAAAGCCGATCGAGGCCGAAGACCATGCTATTGCGTTGGTCAAGTATGAGAACGGGGCGATCGGTCAGTTTGAAGTGAGTTGGACGTTCCGCGGCGGCATGGACCTGCGCGATGAAGTGATGGGAACAGAAGGTACAATCTGGATCAACAACTTCCTCCGCACCGGATTCGAGATGTTCACAACGGGAAAAGGCACCAACTATGTCGCGGAAAAAGCTGAGACTTCCAGTGGCTGGCTCTTCCCTGTTGGCGACGAAGTAAATGACCTGGGATACAACCACATGTTCACCGACATGTTCTCCAGCTTCGAAAAGAAGAACGCGCCGCGTGAAACCTTTTACGATGGGTACGTAGTCAACGCCATCCTCGACGCGGCTTATGCCTCTGCGAAAAGCAAGCTGTGGGAACCTGTTAAGCTGGAAGTATGGCGCGGTAAACGCGGCGTTCACAAAGACAGTCACCTGGAGTCATATGACGCGGAACACTACCTTGTTAAGGAAGAACTAACCCACTACGGTGCGAAAAAAGTCATTCTCAAAAATAAGAGCACGGGCAAGATTGTGGAGCGCACCCTGGAAGGATGATCTGTCCGCCAGGCAGTCACCTACGTTGCCGGTATGACAAAATCATTTCGGCGAACTGACTACCAAGTAGTTCGCGGGCATATTTCTCTTCCGCCAGCCTGCGCGCATTCTCCTGGTATCGTCGCAGCAGGCCGGCATCGGTAAGAAATGGTGCGAGGCGTGTCGCGAAAGTGGCGGGATCGTGTGGGTCGACATAGATACCGCAGCCTTCGGCTTCTGCTTCTTTTCGTATCCACCCTCCGAAATTGATG
>DASVCT010000068.1:0-15845 GCA_036381475.1 Cyclobacteriaceae bacterium | reverse complement strand
GAGTTATGGAGTTAACTGGGACCTTAATTATCGTACCCAACTGGGGGAAGTTTCGCTTAGCATCAATCACTTGTTCTTTTACACGTATCTCGACGATCCTCTTGTACTTGTGTCGTTGCAGGGGCTTTACTACGTTGCCACAAGCGCCGGACACACCCAGAGCAAGGGCACCGAGACGAACGTGAAGGTGGAGTATGGCGATTTTAAGTTGTTCCTAGGATATACATACACAGACACAAGAGTCCACGACGGACCTTTGCACTATCAGAATGCACTGACAGCAAGGCACCGCCTCAATAACGTTCTAATGTACGAGGTTGAGGAACGCTGGAAGGCTGGGTTGGAAGCATACTACTTCGGCAGGCAGCGATTGCATGACAACGCCTACGGGAAAGACTACTGGATCTGCGGATTTATGCTGGAACGCATCTGGGAGAAGTTTTCGCTGTTCATCAACTTCGAAAACTTTCTCGACACACGACAAACGCGTTTTGATACCATATACACCGGGACGATCACTGACCCCGTTTTCCGAGATATCTATGCCCCCGTCGACGGATTTGTCATCAACGGGGGCCTGAAACTCGACCTTTGACTTTTCGCCGCAACGATCAGCCCATCACCGCAAAGCCACTGCGATCAAATGTCAGCGTGGGGTAGCGGGTTTGTCCTGGTATACCACTAACTGCGACATTCGTACGCGGAAATCCGGGTTCGGATCTATCTGCCGTATTCTTACTGTGTGCTTTCCGGGCGAAAGCTGATATTTCCAGAAGAGCTCATGACGCCGTTTGATAAAACTTGCCGGTAGCCGGACAGTTTCGATTTTTTGATCGTCGATATACAGCTCGGCCGTAGCGGCATAGTCGCCCTTATAATCCCAACTTGATCCTTCAACCGGTTCGGACGATCCCAATAAAACAAAACCGATGCCGTCGAACTCGAAAGTGTATTCACCCTTCAGTTCCTCACGAATCGAACGTTTTTCCACCGGGAAATGACCTTCAAAACTTTGTTCCAGCCGGACGGCTTGGGGCCGTTGGACCTTAATGGTTACGGAATCTTCCGACACTGATCCGCCGTTGCGTTCAAGCACCTGGATGGCATGACGGAATCCCATGGCATAAACATCGTTCAGCGACATCGTCGTGTACTTGAAATCGATGCCCTCAGCATCGGCCAATCCCTGTTTCCAGTACTCAGGAATTCCATCGTACCCCAGCATTGTGCCCAGAATGCCGCCTGCGGACGACGGATTGCAATCAGAATCCTGTCCGGCCCGCGTAGTGATCTCCATAGTCTGCGTAAAGTCGCCGTTACCGTAAAGCAGCCCGAGAACGATATACGCCGCATTGATCTTTGCGTCGATGTTGAAGGAAGTGAACACGCCGTCGGGACAACCGACCTCATCCGCCCACTTCTTCTGAATTTCGAACCAGGTTTCCTTCCAGTCGTCCGGATATTGTTCATGCCATTGTATAACATCATGAATACATTGGTAGAACGTACTTTGCTCAGGAATGGCTTTCAACGCCTCGGTGACAATAAAGTGGACGTCGTCTGATACGAACGCAAGCGCATACATGGCGCCGACATAGACGCCGCCGTACCATCCGTCGCCGTAGTTCATAATGTGTCCGATGCCATCGCCGATGGAAGCGGCCGTGTTCGGCATGCCGGGCGACATCAGTCCGGAGAAGTCGGATTCAATCTGGAAGTCGATATCATCCGCATGAGGATTATTCAGCCAGTGACCCGATTCCGGAGGCATTATGCCGTTAAGAATATTATATCGTCCCGCCTGGTTGGCATGCCACAATGCATATCCGGCGTTGGCATAGGCTTTCGCGTGGGATTCAATGGGAGCATCCAGACCTTCACGTTCAAAGACATCGACAAACGTTAGATCCATATAAAGATCGTCGTACAAACCCGGTGTTTCTTCCATCGTTTTACGGATATAGCCGTCGTACCAGACAATGGGCTGGTAATCGTTAATCATGGTTCCCTCGAAGCGGAATTCCGTTGGGCCGCCAAACGTGACGCCGATCACCTGGCCCGCCCAGCCACCCTTGATTTTGTTCTGGAGTTCGGCTTTGGACAATTTCACCTGCCCCGGCACTTCGGTACGGTTCTCCTGGGCAGGTTGCTGGCAGGCGCAGAGGCCAACCAACAAGAGCGGTGTAAGGAATTTTCTCATCATGGTGTATGTCGGGTAGGTTTGATTGGTTCGTTTGTGTATCAATCAAAGATGGACAGGAAGGCCACGCAAGTCAAGCCCTATTTTGTCATTCAGCCATTCCAGGACCCCGTGTATGGACAGGGCTCAGCCATCGAGGTATTCCGGATCCTCGGGGATTTTGTTAATCGGAATTATTTTTTGTCATTTGGCGTGACCAAACCGTTTTTTTGAAACTATCGCTATGAGTATTCCCATCTATGTCGTCGGGAGTTCCAATACCGACATGGTGGTGAAGGCGGAGAGGCTGCCTTCTCCGGGAGAAACGGTTATCGGAGGATCGTTCTTAATGAACCCGGGCGGCAAAGGCGCCAACCAAGCAGTGGCAGCGTCGCGCCTGGGCGGCCGTGTCACGTTTGTTGCCAGCGTCGGCAACGACATCTTCGGACAGCAGGCGCTGCAGCAATTTGAACGAGAGAAGATCAATACCGATTTCATCGCCACGAACATAGATCATCCATCGGGTGTTGCCCTCATCAACGTCGACGCGCGTGGCGAGAACAGTATCGCGGTTGCCCCGGGTGCTAATGCCCACTTGAGTACGGCGATGGTAGAAGAAGCGTTTCAGTCGATCGAAGGTCCGGCTATACTACTACTGCAACTCGAAATTCCGCTTGACACCGTTGAATATGCCATCGAATACAGTTCTGACATGAAAGCAAAGGTCGTCCTCAACCCTGCACCGGCACATCAACTCAGCGAGCACGCATTCAGGAATATTTTTGTAATCACGCCGAACGAGTCTGAAGCTGAATTGTTGACAGGCATATGCATTACTGACCTTGAGTCAATCCAGGCTGCTGCAGCAACGCTGCACGAAAAAGGTGTTCCGAATGTCGTTATCACGCTGGGTTCACGGGGCGCCTATCTCTCGAACGACACAACACGACAGGTGATCGAAGCGCCGTCGGTAGCTGCTATCGATACGACAGCCGCGGGAGATTGCTTCAGCGGCGCGCTGGCCGTCGCGCTGAGTGAGGATCAACCGCTGGACGAGGCTGTGGCGTTCGCCTGCAAGGCAGCATCCATCTCCGTAACGCGCATGGGTGCACAGTCGTCGTTACCTTACAGGAAAGAGGTAGATGAGCTGGTGTCTGCGGACAAAAGGTGAGGGAGTAGGGCGGTAATAAGCCCTTTCTACATCATCGCCGGCGACACTGCAATATGCTTGGCAAAGGGTTGATCATAGAACCGCTTCCCCGTCGCCTTATACAAGGCGTTTGCCACAGCCGCGAAGGCAGGAGGGAAGAGTGGTTCGCCCAAACCGGTAGGGTCGTATTCGTTCTGCACGAAATGTACTTCTACGGATCGGGGTGTCTCCTTCTGCCGTATCATACGATACTGGTGGAAGTTGTTCTTTTCGGGTACACCATCTTTGAAGGTGAGCTCACCGAACAGAGCGTTGCCAATCCCATCAATGATGGCGCCCTGGCCCATATTCTTTGCGGCGTCGGGATTCACTACAATTCCGCAGTCGACAGCAGCGTAGACGTTCTCGATCCTGGGATTGTTGCCTTCCATTCGCAGGTCGACTACTTCAGCAACGTATGTGTTGTGGCAGAAATAGGCAGCCACGCCGCGCCCGACGTTAGCGGGAGGTTGGTCCCATTGCGACTTTTCACGAACCAACTTAATCACGCCCGCATATCGATCGGGATCATAGTCGTTGTCCTTGCCCACCGGATTTTTTTTCGCGCGTTCAAGCAACTCCAACCGGAAATCGATGGGATCCTTTCCTGCCAATTCTGCGAGCTCGTCGAGGAACGATTGTTCAGCGCCTGCAATAAAATTGGATCGAGGTGCCCGAAATGCTCCGATGGTGATGTTCGACGGTATCGACCAGCCTTCTGCCAGGTAATTGTCCACAGCTCCTGCAGGAAATCGGTTTGCGTGAACGGCATGTTCAGGTATACCTCCGCCCCGAACATGGAATGCAATCAGATTTCCTTCGTTGTCGAGTCCCGCCCTGTACGTCGCGGTGTAAGTGGGACGATATATGCCGTACGTCATATCATCTTCCCGCGTGTAGACCAGCTTAACGGGTGCGTTAACTTTTTGAGAGATCACGGCAGCTTCAACGAGATGATGGCCATACGCCCGCTGGCCGAAACCGCCACCCATCCGTGCCAACTTGATGTGGATGTTATCCTGTGGTATGCCTAACCGTGCGGAAAGGGTGCCTCGTATAAATTCCGGGGCCTGGATGGGTGCGTAAAGCTCTGCTTTATCCTCCGTAACGTGGGCAAAGCAATTGACAGGCTCCATAGTGTTGTGAGCGAGGTGAGGCGCAGTGTACGTCCGCTCGAGAACCTTCGCCGCCTTACGGAAAGCTGCTTCCGGGTTACCGTCTCTCCGCAGGACCTGGGCCTTTCCCCGTGCAGCCTCTGCCATCCTGGTGCGGTGGGCAGTTGTGCTTTCGAGACCCTTCGGCATAATTACCGTTTGCCTTCCGCCCCAAGCCTGCACTTCAAAGGTGCGCTCCTCAAGCATTTCCCACTCGACTTTAACGGCCTTCTTCGCGTTCATGACTTCCCATGTCGTATTTCCCACGATAACGACCACTTCGGGATAACTTATCGTGTCGAAGGCGTTGCGCTCATAATCGTCGGGTAGGATCTGGATGGTAAATACATCGCGTATTCCCGGCATGGATCGGGCGGCTGAGTCGTCGAATGATTTCACCGTCATACCAAACGGCGGATGAATGATCATGCCGATCAGCATGCCATCTACCTTATGATCGAGGGTGAACAAAGGTTCTCCCGTGACAATTCTTTTACCGTCGACATTCTTTCTCGACGTGCCGATGATTTTGAAGTCGCTTACTGCCTTCATGGCAACCTCGGCCGGCACGGCCATGCCAGCTGCGATCGACGCCATTTCTCCGTATCCGGCGCTCTTGCTGCTCGCCTTGTGATACAGCATCCCGCCTTCGGTGGTAATTTCACCTGGCGGGACATTCCATCGTTGCGCTGCGGCGTTAACCAGCATCTGACGTGCCGTTGCACCTGCGGTGCGGAGGGGCTTCCAACCCAGACGGATGCCCTGACTACCGCCGGTAAACTGTCTGTCAAAGCGCTCGGGATAGAAGTCGGCCTGCTCGACGATAACGCTCTTCCAGTCGACGTCCAACTCATCCGCGAGGATCATGGGCATCGATGTCTTCACATTCGAGCCGAACTCGGGGTTGGGTGACATCAGCGTCACCACGCCGTTGTTGCCGATCTTGATATAGCTATTCAGGTCAAACCATTCCTCGGGCATATCCAGCACGTCGTCGCCAGAGGGTGCTGTGCAGGCTGCAAGCCAGTTGAAGCTCAGCATGAGACCTCCGCCTGCCATCGCGGAAGCCTTGAGGAAAGACCTTCGGTTTATTGTCGTTTTTACGCGTGCCATCGCGGGGTGGTTTGATTAAAGTTTTGTGTTGGCTGCGGTTCGCACAGCAGCCCGGATTCTCAGGTATGTAGCGCATCGGCAGATATTTCCGTGCATAGCCTCTTCGATATCTGCGTCAGTCGGGTTCGGGTTGCTCTTGAGCAACGCCGCAGCCGTCATGATCTGCCCGGCCTGACAATAGCCACATTGTGGGACGTCATGTTCCAGCCAGGCCTTCTGAACGGGATGATCTCCGTTCTGCGACAAGCCCTCGATCGTCGTTATCTCCCTGTCGCCAACTTGCGACACTGGAAGACTGCACGATCGCGTAGCCGTTCCGTCAACGTGTACAGTACACGCGCCGCATTGTGCAATGCCGCAACCATACTTCGTCCCTACCAAGTCGAGATGGTCGCGAAGAATCCACAACAGGGGTGTCTGCGGATCGGCTTCCACAGTCCGCCTCTCTCCGTTGACGTGGAGTGTAATTGTTGCCATGGTAATGAGGTTAGCTGAATCGAAGGTAAAAAAATATTTGAAAGCATGGACCCTATTTTTGGCGGATTTTGCGAAAGGAAATCAGGCGGGCATCGATAATCGGTGACTAACCATCACGATCGGTAATTGGTAGTAGTAGCACTTCACTCGCCCTACCATTACCGCCACAGACCATCAAACCCTCTCTCGTTTGTGGTTGCTGTTTTTATGTATAAATTTCCCCACATCCAAAATCGTTGTGACATGATGATGTCGATGATACAACTGCCAACGTCCTTTATTCCTCGCGCCTGGATTTTGCTGCTCGCTCTTTTATGTGCATGCCCTGCTCTCTGCGTGGCGCAGAGCGCTGACAAGACGAGATTTGAGCATGTAAACGTGATACGCACCGACGAACCGTTTCCGGCGTCTTCGATCCTGACGACAGCAAAGCGGGATGGGAAATTTGCGCTTATTGAAGACGGCATGCCGGCGGAGATCCTGGTAGGCGAATCCGACTATCCCGGCGTTCTGAGAATTGCAGAGCTGTTCCGCAAAGACCTGAGCTATGTGTCGGGACAGGAGGCCAAGCTGACTGTCGGCGACATGTCAGAATCCCGAAGTCTTGTCATTGCGGGCACTGTCGGCAAAAGCGAGGTCATCGACCGGCTGATCAAGGAGCGAAAGATCAACGTGACATCGTTGCACGGGAAATGGGAGCAGTTCATAATTGTTCCCGTAAGGAATCCGATGAAGGGTGTGAAGAGCGCGCTGGTCATTGCGGGGAGCGACAAACGGGGAACGATATTCGGTCTCTTCGAGCTTTCGCGCTTGATGGGCGTTTCACCCTGGTACTGGTGGGCGGACGCGCCTATAAAGTCGCGAAGAAATATGTATGTGAAGGGCGGCTCCTATACGGCGGGAGAACCTAAGGTGAAGTATCGCGGCATTTTTCTTAACGACGAGGAGCCGGCGCTTGGCGGATGGGTAAGGGAAAAGTTTGGCGGCTTTAATCATCAATTTTACGAAAGGGTTTTTGAACTCATCCTTCGTCTCAGGGGAAACTTTCTCTGGCCGGCGATGTGGGGGAAGTCGCTGTGGGATGATGATTCCCTCAGCGCACCACTTGCCGATGAGATGGGCGTCGTTCTCGCGACTTCCCACCACGAACCGATGATGCGTTCTCACGTTGAATGGGAACGATACGGAACGGGGCCGTGGGATTATTCGAAGAACGCAGAAGTACTTCGTGAATTCTGGCGTAAGGGATTGGAACGAACACAAGGACAGGAAAAAGTGGTAACCCTGGCTATGAGAGGAGACGGCGATGAGGCGATGAGCGAAGATACGAACATCGGACTCCTGGAACGAATCGTGAAAGGTCAGCGCGAAATCATCGAGGAGGTGACAGGACGACCCGCCGAAGAGACGCCGCAGGTTTGGGCTCTTTACAAAGAGGTTCAGGATTATTATGATAAGGGTATGCGCGTGCCTGACGATGTGACCCTGTTGCTTTGCGATGACAACTGGGGTCACGTGCGAATACTTCCCTCCGTCAGTGCCAAACCACGCAAAGGGGGATATGGGATGTATTATCATTTCGACTTTGTCGGCGGACCGCGGAGTTATAAGTGGCTCAATACGGTGCAGCTTGAACGCGTGTGGGAGCAAATGCGCCTGACGTATGAATACGGCGTGAAGCAAATCTGGCTCACCAATGTAGGCGACCTGAAGCCGATGGAGTTGCCCATCAGCTTTTTTCTGGACTACGCCTGGAATCCGGATAGCTATGCGGCCGACGCACTTCCGGATTATTACACGCAGTGGGCCAACGCCCAGTTCGGCGGAAAATACGCGCAGGAGATTGGACGGATACTTAGCCTCTATACCAAATACAATGCCCGCAGAAAGCCGGAACTCCTGGCAACGAATACTTACAGCTTGTCAGAATACAATGAGGCGGAACGCGTGATGACAGCATACAATGACCTGCTGGCGGAAGCCAAAAAAATAGGAAAGCAATTACCAGCGGAAGCGCAGGACGCCTACTACCAGCTTGTGTTGTATCCCGTTGAAGCCTGCGCGAATATGAACGAGATGTATTTGTGTGCGGCGAAGAATAAACTCCATCGCATGCAGGACCGGGCTTCAACGAATTTCTTTGCAGACCGAACGAAGGAGTTGTTTTTCAAGGACGCGGAACTAACACAGCGTTATCACCAGATTGCCGGCGGAAAATGGAATCACATGATGGAGCAGACGCACATGGGACACATTAGTTGGAATGACCCTGCCGTCAACAAAATGCCCGAAGTTTCCTACATCCAAACAAAACAGGGCGCTGGGTTAGGCTATATGCTGGAAAGTCCGATGCGAACGCGACGCCGCTTCGGCCCTCCCGGGAGTTTTACGCCGTTTGATCCTCTTAACGATCAAAAGTATTACGTGGAAATCTATAACACGGGCCTCGAACCGCTGCAGTATACCCTTAGCACGCGGCAAGACTGGATCAAACTGTCTGCGCAACAGGGGACGGTTCAATATGACGAGAGAGTTTATGTAAGTGTCGATTGGGACAAAGTGCCCGCAGAACAAACGGAGGGAGCGATCACACTATCTGGAGCCGGACGGGAATTTACTATAACGGTCCCCGTTCATCGGAATGTACCAACCGGCGTATCGGGATTCGTTGAAAATAGCGGTATCGTAAGCATAGACGCGGTCAATTATCAACGCGCCGCAGGAACAAGGAGCGTCTCATGGGAAGTTATCCCGAATCTCGGCCGCACAGGTTCGGCGGTGACAACCACGCCCGTGACGTCTCCACCCCAAAGGCCCGGTAAGGGCGGTCCTTACCTGGAATATGAGATTGTAGTGCTTGACTCAGGCGAGTACTCGCTGGAAGCCTGGTTCTCACCGACGCTGAATTTTCAAAAGGATGATGGACTCTTGTTCGCCTTGTCCATCGATGATGAGGAGCCCACGGTAGCGAACCTGCACGAGGACGCTACAGCGGCCGACTGGACCTATCCGAAGTGGTGGAATGATGCGGTGACCGACAACATTATGAAGAAAGTGGTACTGAGCAGGGCGCTATCACCCGGCATGCATACGATCCGCTATTGGATGGTCGATCCGGGGCTGGTGTTGCAGAAGATCATACTGCAGAAAGTCGGCACCGATCCGCAATGCTATTTGGGCCCTCCTGAGAGCAAATTCGTCAAAGGACAGGCCTTCGCTCAATGAGCTTCGGCCAGTGATAATATTCCTTTTGGCTGATTCGTGATGGACGGTAGGACGAGGGGATAAACCGTAATTATTTTTTTCCAATACCCGCGGCTTTCCTTTTTATTTCTATATAATTGTAAAAAAGACACTTATAAATTCCACGGCTGCAGTAGGTAACGGGGGTAAGTCGTGCAAATGATTGGGCGCGGCGCGGAATACGGTCTTTCCGGAATCAACTACTCTATAAATAACAATGATTATGACGCGTCTCCACCTTGTTGCCTTTGCATTCGTGGCAGCGGCAACTTCATTCTCCTTTGGACAGAACAGTCTGCCCCCCATTAAGGAAGATTTTAAACCCTCTGTGCTGAATCAACCTGGACAGGAATATCCGCAGGTCAACTCACAGCGTTATGCACGGTTCAGGATTTTCGCCCCTGCCGCTGACAGTGTCAGTGTGAGCCTCGGCGGAAGGGGTGGTACGAAGCTTACGAAAGGCGAGGATGGTTATTGGATGGGCACAACAGCAGCTCCCGTGGATGAAGGCTTTCACTACTATCACGTCTTCATCGATGGTGGAAAATTCAATGATCCAGGTGCTTTGAATTATTATGGATCGGTGAGGTGGGAGAGTGGTATCGAAATACCCGCCCATGACGAAGATTTTTATGCCTTGAAGGATGTACCCCATGGCCAGGTCACCCAGATCCTGTTCCCTTCGAAGAGTACTGGCACGGCGCGGCGCGCCTTTGTGTACCTGCCACCTGACTACCACAAAGATCTGAATAAACGCTACCCCGTTCTGTACCTGCAGCATGGCTGGGGCGAAGATGAGACAGCATGGAGTAACCAGGGAAGGGCAAACCTCATCATGGATAATCTGATTGCCGAAGGGAAGATAAAGCCGTTCATCATTGTCATGACGTATGGCATGACCAACGAAATCAAGTTCGGACAACTCCGGCAGTTTGACATCACACCTTTCCAGACGGTTTTGGTGGATGAACTTATTCCCTACGTCGATGCCAATTTCCGTACACTTTCAGATCAGGCTAACCGTGCTATGGCCGGCCTCTCCATGGGCGGAATGGAGACGCGGATGGTTACAATGAACAGGCCGGACGTCTTCTCGCACTATGCACTTTTGAGTGGCGGTATTTATGCTCCCGAAGATATCAAGGACAAGTCCAAAATAAAGTTGATCTTCCTCAGTTGCGGCAGCAAGGAGAGGCCAGAACGAATAAAGAGTGCCGCCGAGGAACTCAAGAAGGCGGGCTATAATGTGGTGTCTTATGTTTCTGAAGGCACAGCCCATGAGTTCCTAACCTGGAGAAGAAGTCTCTATCAGCTCGCGCCCCTGTTGTTTCGCGACTGAAGCTACCAGCTAATTTGTGCCCATGAACAAACTGAAGGTCATTCTCGCATCAGCCACGGTGACGTTGGTTGTAGTGTCAGCGCTTCAACTAAAAGCGCAATCCACAATTAAACCGTCGAAAGGTGCGCCAGTGTTTTCCAACGTGATATACCAGGGAAATGACCAGGTATACAAGGACAATCCTCTGGAGGACGGCGAATTTTATAACCCCATTCTTCAGGGATGCTATCCGGACCCAGCCATCACACGCAAAGGGGACGACTACTATTTGGTATGTTCGTCATTTGCGATGTTTCCTGGCGTTCCAATCTTTCATTCGAAAGACCTGGTTAACTGGACGCAGATCGGTCATGTGCTTGACCGCACCACCCAATTGGATGTGCACGATACGGGAATAAGTGCCGGGGTGTATGCTCCGAGCATCAAATACAATCCACATAACGACACGTTTTACATGATCAATACCGCCTTTGCGGGAGGATTGGGAAACTTCGTCGTGAAAACGAAAGATCCCATGAAGGGCTGGAGTGATCCTATCAAGCTGGCATTCAACGGAATTGATCCTTCTATATTCTTTGATGATGACGGCAAAGGCTATGTGGTGCACAATGATGCGCCAGACCAGGGGAAGGAGCTTTACCGTGGTCACCGGGTTATTAAGATTTGGGAGTACGATGTCAATAGCGATAAGGTTATACCGGGTACAGACAAGATCATCGTTGACGGAGGCGTAGATATATCCGAAAAACCCATTTGGATTGAGGCGCCACATTTGTACAAAAAAAACGGTCGGTACTATTTAATGTGTGCGGAAGGAGGCACCGGGGGCTGGCATAGCGAAGTGATTTTCGTAAGTGATAATGTAAAAGGCCCTTACACGCCGGCGCCAGGGAACCCGATACTCACCCAGAGATATTTTCCAAAGGACCGGGCAAACAAAGTGGATTGGGCTGGTCACGCTGATTTGATCCTTGGACCGGATAACAAATACTACGGTGTATTTCTTGCCATAAGACCAAATGAAGAGGATCGCGTCAACATCGGCCGCGAAACGCTTATTCTCCCAGTCGACTGGTCGGGTGAATTTCCTGTCTTTGTAAATGGGCTGGTGCCCATGAAACCAAAACTGAAGATGCCTGCCGGTGTAGAGAACAAGACTGGCAGGGACGGCTTCTTTCCGAATGGAAACTTTACGTACACGGAGGATTTCGCGTCAGAGAAACTGGACTACAGGTGGATCGGACTGCGCGGCCCGCGTGAAGCCTTTATTTCGCGAACAAAGAAAGGACTTGCCATAAATCCTTTTGAAGCCAACATAAAGGAACTCAAGCCAACGTCGACGTTATTTTATCGCCAGCAGCACAATAGCTTTTCCTTCACAACTACATTGGATTATAAGCCGAACTCGCAAAAAGACCTGGCGGGCATTGTCTGCCTTCAAAGTGAAGCCTTCAACTATGTCTTTGGTGTCACAAAGAAGGATAGTGACTACATCCTTGTACTGCAGAGAAATGAGAGGAAAGAAATGGGAAGCCGTGAGATCATCAGCAAAATCCTCGGAACTGCTAAGATTGATATCAAAAAGC
The DNA here is from genome assembly GCA_036381475.1 of Cyclobacteriaceae bacterium. Taxonomy (GTDB): domain Bacteria; phylum Bacteroidota; class Bacteroidia; order Cytophagales; family Cyclobacteriaceae; genus ZC4RG29. The sequence goes on along the minus strand of DASVCT010000068.1, from coordinate 3,565 downwards.
CTATCCGGCTAAGGGTGGAAGCAAATGGAGATGCCTATGTTTTCAGTTACTCAACAGATGAAAGTGATTTTACGAGCGTGGGAGGCACTGTTTCCGGGGATATTCTTTCGACAAATGTCGCGGGAGGTTTTACCGGGTGCCTTTTGGGTTTATACGCGACGTCGGCAAACGATGCTATTCCAAATTGATATGGGAGTGAACGCATTGATTTCAATTGTGAATAACATTCCCGCGCGCATCTTTACCATACTCATTGTCTTGATTCCTGCGTTTTTAAATGTGGGTTGTCATTCAGGTGGCTCCTCCCATTTGGACCATGCATCATGGCCACATTACGGCGGCTCTCCGGATCAATCCAAATATTTTCAGGCAGCTGAGATCACGAAAGACAACGTTGATCGCATGAAAGTCGCCTGGATGTATCCATCGGAAGGCTTTGATTTTTATTTTTTCAATCCCCTTATCGTCGATTCGATAATGTACGTCCTGGGGAAGAATTCATCCTTGATTGCTTTGAATGTAGCAACTGGCAAGGAGATATGGATTCATACTAAACTGAGAGGAATATCGAGAAGGGGCCTGAACTACTGGGAAAGCAAGGATAAAAAGGATAAGCGACTCCTGTTCACCCTGAATCATACCTTGCAGGCCATCGACGCCGTCACCGGTAAGTCGATCATGAACTTTGGCAAGGACGGTTACGTGGATTTGAGGGAAGGCCTGGATCGTGATCCGACCTCGATCACCCGAATACAATCTATGATGCCGGGCGTGATCTATGACACTCTGTTAATTATCGGTTCTGCACCGGGAGAGGGTTATTTTTCCGCACCGGGCCATGTCAGAGCCTATAACGTAATGACCGGTAAACTTGAATGGACATTCCATACGATTCCGCATCCGGGAGAATACGGCTATGACACCTGGCCAAAGGACGCCTACAAGTATGTTGGCGGAACCAATGTGTGGAGCGAGATTACGGTCGATACAGCCCGGGGAATCGCCTATCTGCCGGTTGGTTCTCCCACTTACGATTATTACGGCGCCGATCGGATAGGAGCCAATCTCTTTGGCAACTGCCTCGTGGCGCTGAATGCTCGTACAGGTGAACGTTTATGGCACTATCAGATAGTACATCACGATCTCTGGGATTATGATCTGGCGTCAGCTCCTCAGCTGTTGACGGTAAAGCGGGATGGAAAAAGTATCGACGCCGTAGCTATAGCCACGAAGCATGGCTTTGTATTCGTGTTCGACAGGGTAACCGGTGAGCCATTGTTTCCCGTGGAGGAAAGACCGTTCCCAAAAAGTGAAATGCCTGGCGAGCAATCGTGGCCCACACAACCTATATCAACGCTCCCAAATTTCACGCGACATGAAGTGACGAAGGAGACATTGAATCCCTATTTTTCTGATAGCGTCAGGCAGCAATGGTATGAGAGACTGGAAACCGCGAAATCAGGTTTGTTTGTTCCGCCTTCGGAAAAGTATGAGACCGTCATGATGCCGGGCGCGTTGGGTGGTGCTAACTATGGCAATACCGCTGCGGATCCGAAGAATGGGATAATGTACATTCTGACGCAGGAGTACGCGTCCATTTACCAACTGGAAAAAGTAGGGCCGCCAAAAATTGATCTATCGGAAAATCAAATCAAGAGGGTGAAATCGCTGTATTCTTCCACCTGTCGGACGTGTCATGGTGAGAACATGCAGGGTGGGGCAGGGCCATCGCTCGTGGATGTCGGTCAGCGGCTTTTCTGGAGTGATTTTAGAAGCACTGTGGTCAACGGTAAGGGCCCGATGCCGGGCTTTGTCCATATCGATGAGGAAACATTGAGGGCATTGTATCTCTATCTTGGTGGTAACCCACGTAGTTTTGCATTTCGGGGATGGCCACAGACACGTACGAAAATAATGGGACCCGTTGTAGACTCAGGCGGTGTTGAAATCAGGCCGGACGCACAGAAAGCACAGGCCATGATGGATTATCCTCCGGACGTGGAACACCCGGTAGACCGGTATACCACTGAATACGGACTTGAATGGATGGGCTTGGCGTCTCCGCCATGGTCGTCCATACTGGCATACGACCTGAACAACGGCACAATCAAATGGCAACAGCCGGTCGGGGAAGATTCAGCGTTCGTTCAGGGCGATAAGACAAAAGGCGCTCCCGGCGGCACATTGAGGAAGGGGATGATCGTTACATCCACGGGTGTGGTTTTCGCCACCGCCAAAGGTGGCAAGCTTTACGCGTTCGACGCCGAAAACGGTAAGATCTTGTGGGAGACAACGCTGAGTTATGAGTCAAATGCACAGCCAAGCATGTATACCTTTAAGGGAAAAGATTACCTTGTAATTAGTGCCACTGGGAATTTTGGACCAGACAGCTACAATCATTCGAAAAAGGAGGGAGCTTTACCCAAAGGATATGTGGTATACTCACTGGCGGATGACGAATAGATTTCATTCTAACCCACCGATACCATGAAAATAATGTCAGCAATAATTTTCAGCCTCATTGCGACGTGGGGCCTCGCTCAGTCTCCTGATCGCGTTGTGCACAATGACCCTGCCCGTTATAGGGAACTGTCGGCGGTTCATGCCGGTGCTGGAAAAATGGGATTTACGCAATTGATAGGCCGTGACGAATTAGCAGCCAATTTTCTCTACCTGCACGCGGGCTCCATTGCACCGAAGTCGGGTATCGGCCACCATTTTCATCACAGTATCGAGGAGATGTATGTCATCTTGAATGGCGAAGCCGAATTTACAGTCAACGGCCGCACTTCCAAAATTAAGGCACCCGCCATCGTGCCGTGCAAGATGGGCGACTCGCATGCCATCTACAATCCATCCAGTGAAAGTATCCGCTGGCTGAATTTTGCAGTCAGTCGGGTCAAAGGTAAAGGAGACGCCTTTGATCTGGGCGATGCACGTGTGGGCGCTAAGCTGGATCCCACCCCTGTGTTCGTGTCGGGCAGATTGGAACATGAAAAGCTCAAGCCGAATACTCCGGCCTATCCGGCGGAGGGTGTCCTGTACAGGCGGATACTTGGACCTGATGTATTCAGTACCGATTGGAGCTATGTTGATCACCTCGTCATTTCCGCCAACAGCAGCACGGACGCACACAGTTTGAAAGGTGTGGAGGAAGTGTATTATGTGATAAAGGGAAGCGGTTCACTTACCATAAACGGCTCAAAGACAACTGTTAAGGCAGACGACGCCTTCTATGGCAAGTTGGGCGAAACATTGATCTTGTCTAACGAGGGGAAGGATGATCTTGAGGTATTGGTAATCGGCGTAGCGGCGAAGAGCCGAACTGCTCCGGAGGCTATGGTCTTGCAGATGGATTTTGTTGTCGCAAAAGAAAATGCTGAGGCTTTTGAGAAAATGTATCACTCAATTTACGTTCCTGCGATGGTGGTGCAGGAGGGTTATCTTGGTTCAAAATGTTTACGCCTGTTCCCGGAAGATCTTTCCAGGGAGATAGAAGGAGAATTAACCACCTACAATTATCAGATTCAAATTTACTTTGATAGTGAAGAAAGTCGCAGAAAAT
>DASVCT010000067.1:0-10974 GCA_036381475.1 Cyclobacteriaceae bacterium | reverse complement strand
TTATGGTCGTGCTTCGTGCGGCATGGCTGTCCGTTAAGGCCATTTTTCGGCAGCGTTCCCGCAGTTAACCCCATACCACCAGGTACAAAAGACAATTCGGCTTTGATCGGGTCGCAACCCCGGATCGAATAGCGCTGAGCGAATGCATAGGCTGTGGGTGTAATGTTTGCGCCAACATTGAAGAAAATTGTCGCCGCAGTTTTCTCTATTCTGCCGCTTGTCACCTTTCACAGCATACAGGGGCTATGCTTCTTTTTGGATTGTTAGGTCAATTTTTTTAATTTCAGAACTGCTTTTCAGCAGTTACTTGATTTGGGATCAGTCCATTTTTTGCGTGGTGTTCGGGTGTGGGAATTCTCGATTCCCATCTAACGCAGCGCACAAAGTGGCTTAACGACACATAATTGCCATCGACTCATGCCGTATGGATAAGAGACTCAAGATACTCATGCTGGAGGACGTTGAGGAGGACTCGGGATTGATCAGGTGGTCTCTGGAGAAAGGCGGAATCAATTTTGAGAGCAAGCGGGTTGACAAGCGGGAGGCTTTCGTTGATGCGCTGCGTGTCTATCGGCCAGACGTTGTTTTGTCCGATCATTCGCTGCCTCAATTCAATTCGATGGAAGCGCTGCGCATATGCCGCATGATCGACCTCAGGGCTCCCTTCATCCTCGTTACCGGTACAGTTTCTGAAGAATTTGCGGTTGCGTGCCTCAAGCAGGGCGCCGACGACTATGTTCTTAAATCAAACCTCACTCGTTTACCTTCGGCTATACAGAATGCGCTCTTGCAGCGTGAACTGCGGGCCAAGCAAAAGGCCACCGAACTGGAACTGCGCCTGCAAAATGACGAGCTCGTAAAGATCAACAATGAGCTCGACAACTTTGTGTACAGCGTTTCCCACAATCTTCGCGCGCCGCTCTCCACCGTGATGGGTCTCCTGAATCTCGCGCGCCAGCAAACACCCGGTACGAATGATTGGCTGCAGTACATCGATATGATGACGGCAAGCATCCAGAAGCTGGACGACACGCTAAAGGAAATACTGGAATACTCGCGGAACGCGCGCAACGAGGTCGCTGTCGAAAAAATCGACTTTGAGCGGATTGCAGCGATCGCCCTTGAGATGCAACGTTATCAGAAGGGATTTGACAGCGTGGAAAAATTTGTAAAAATCAACTGTGACCCTCCGTTCTACTCCGATCCCTATCGCGTCGGCGTGATCATCAACAACCTGGTGTCGAACGCCATAAGGTTTACCGACGAAGAAAAACCCCATAACCGGGTTGAGCTCAGCGTGAACCGCACGGACATGGGGGTTCGCATCACCATCGAAGACAACGGCCTCGGTATTATGACGGAAATGCAGAAGAAGGTATTCGACATGTTCTTCCGTGGCTCGGTGAAGAGCGAGGGTGCGGGGCTTGGATTGTATATTGTCCGTGAAATGGTGTCCAAGCTCAAAGGAAATATAGATCTGACATCCAGTCCCGGCCAGGGGACCTCCGTTAGCATTGAGCTTCCTGATCTCGCCGTCGACAGGCAGGAAGTCGTCCGTATGAGAGTTGGCGGATAAAGACCCGCGTTGATGCCTCAGATAAACCTCCTTCAGCAAATTCGCCTGCCCGTGTTTGTGGTGAATTCGAGCGAGCACATCGTCTATTTTAATCAAGCCGTCGACCGCTACCGTCATCTGGCCAGGGCCCCCATCGACAAAGGGGTTGCTTATCCCGCCATCGTTTCGAGTGAACGGGAAGAGCTTGTTCGCAGTCTGCTTGAGCAGACGCGGCAGGGCATTACGGAAACCGTTGAAGCGGAGTACGCCGACCGCGACGGCAGAAACTACTTCTTTGAGGTTACTTACGGTCCGTACCAGATTGATGGAGACGCGATGGCGCTCATCGAAGTGCGCGACATTACACCACATAAAACGTTCGAGCGCAAGTCGGTCCGGATGCTTCGCGAATACCAGGGTATCCTGGAAAACGCGAATGCCCTGATCTTTTCCATCGACAGCCGGGAATATGTTACCGAGTGGAACAAGGAATGCACACGCGTGACGGGCTTCGAGAAGAATGACATACTGGCGCAGCGCGTGTACAGGCTGGCCGACGATGACGGTCGGCAGCAATTCAAGCAGCTCAACGCCCGCGTGATGGATGGTCAAACGATCTATGGCTACGAAGTAGTCATACGCGTCAAGGATGGCACGCCCGCGACATTGTTGGTCAACGTGACACCCAAGTTCAACGATCGCGGCGATGTGGTAGGAGCGTTGTTTGTCGGACAGGATATTACCGAATTGTCGGGCTACCGGTACTCCCTGGAGCAACAGGTACGGGACCGGACGGAAAAGCTGCAGCAGGCATTGGAAAAGGAGCGTGAACTGGTAAAGCTCAAAAACCGATTCGTGTCCATGGCTTCACACGAGTTCCGAACCCCGCTGTCGTCGATAGAAAATGCGGTGCATGTCCTGCGTTCGGCGCACGCTGTGACGAACCAGGAGCAGGAAACGTTGGGGCGGATCGAACGGCAGGTCGATGTCATGAAAAGCCTTCTCGAAGATATCCTCACGCTCGAACGAGGCGAGCAACACAAGATAAAGGCCACCTTTCAATCGTTCGACCTCATCGCGTTTCTCGACGAACTCGTGGACGAAGTACTCATCAGCAGAAAACATTCTCATCGGGTCGAACGAAAAATTGGTGAATCTAACATTTCGATGGTGTGCGACAGTAAACTGCTCCGGAACATCTTCATCAATCTGCTCACCAACGCTATGAAGTTTTCCCCTGACAGCAACCGCATCGAGCTTGTCGTCAACCGGATCCCCTCGAATATGGCTGAGGTCACGATCGTCGACTATGGAATCGGTATTCCAGCCGGCGACCTCGCGCGGATTTTTGAGCCCTTCACCCGTGGCTCCAACACCGGTGCTATCGGCGGCACCGGTCTTGGCATGTCAATCGTCAAGCGCGCCGTAGATACGCTGCACGGAAGGCTTTATCTCGATAGCATTCCGGGCCGTGGAACGAAAGCGACGGTTGTATTACCTTGCTCCCCTGAAACTGCAGAGGCTTAATGAAAATAACCGTACTGATTGTCGATGACCACACCATCCTCAGGGAAGGTATGGCTTCGCTGCTATCAGGTTCTGACGATATCGAAGTGGTGGGCATGGCATCGAGCGGCGAGGAGGCCGTTAACCTCGTGCCGGAATTGAATCCGCGGGTAATTCTTATGGACATCGTGATGGCGGGAATGAACGGCCTGGAGGCTACCCGGTGGATCAAGGAACAAAATGCCGACGTCAAGGTGATCATCATCTCCTCCGAGGTCACCCGGGAATACGTCACCCAAGGCATCAAATGCGGCATAGATGGTTACGTGCCGAAGGATGCTAACCGGGAAGAGGTCGTCACGGCCATCCGGACCGTGGCCGGGGGCACCAAGTTTTTCGACGAAGCCATCACCAAGCTGATCTTCGAAGACTACTATTCCCGGGAGAAAGACGGACGCCGCCGCTCCACTAAATCCCCGGGCGTCGGCCTAACGAAGCGAGAGTACGAGATCATTGAACAGGTCGCCTCAGGAAAAAGCAACCAGGAAGTGGCCGATGCCCTTTTTGTGAGCGTAAAAACGGTCGAAACCCACAAGAAAAACATCCTCGACAAGCTGGGACTTAAGAACAGCCTGCAGCTGGTACGCTACGCCATTAAGAATGGCATTATTTCTCTTGATGAAGAGTAGCCTTGCCTACTGCCCACTGCCTACTGCCTACTGCCTACTGCCCACTGCCTACTCTAAGGGTTTTCCCTGAATTCTGAAAATCAGGAAGTTCAGGGATGCATGGTGCCTGGAATAGCCGGAATTTTGGCTTATTCAAACGGCAAACACCATGTACAGCGAACGAATCAGAGAAAACTACCTCAAGGTTATCGTGTTTTCTCTTCTTTATGTAGTCCTGTCGGTTTATACGCTCGTAGCGGAAGCCCAAACCCCCGAAATCATGGGAAATTACACCGGGGCGGGCGTATCCTTCCAGACACGCTTTTTTTCCCTGAGCAGCGACATTAAGGCGCTCGACGGGCTGCAGGTCATGCAGGAAGGGGGCCAGGCAGGGCTTTATTTCGGCAACCGGGCGGTGCGCACGCGCATCGGTCTGCTCGGTCTGCTATACTCTTCTATGCAGGTGCCCCGTACCATCAACGTCTTCGAGGTTGAGGCGGGCGTCAACTACTATTTTCTGCAGGGACGAACGGTCGAGCCCTACTTAACGGGCGGACTCGTGATGGATAACCTTCGGTTCCGGGGACACTATCTCAACGGGGAAAAGGTGAACATGAGTGAGCCGGAGCCCTATCTCGGGTCTATCACGATGGTAGACGCCACATTTGGTGGGGGCATCGAAGTGTCCTTGCTCGAATCGTGGCAGTTCGTCCACCTGTTTACCGAAGTCAAGTACGGCATGAAGATATTCGAGGCGGCTAACAATACCGCATTCGAAAATACGACGGTTGGCGACCAGCTGATGGTAGGGTTAGGACTCCGCTTCGGGATCCTTCGCTAAAAAACAACCATGAAAGCAGTCGCGATCCTTGTGAGCTTTTTCTTGTCCAGCCTGGTGGCCAACGCCCAGAATATGGTGGTTCAAACTCAATCCGAATGGACGGTGGCAGGCATCCAGCATGGTTTTTCAGTGGGGTATGAAACCCGGTCGTCATGGGGGCTGGGTGTCTACTACCAGGCTGAACTTGAAAAAGAAAGCGAGGACAATATCACCCGGGATGACTTCCGGGGATTGTACCTGCAGGCGCCGATCATGAAAGCTGAAAGGCTGTCATTCTTCGCGCTCCTGCGCGCAGGACTTGTAAATAATCACTTTGTAGCTATCGCTCCCGGTCTGGAGACAAGGGTGCATATCACGCGGCGTATCGGTACCGCCTTCGGGATGGGCCTTCGCATGGGGTATGCATCCGTCTCCGGTAGATTGTTCCTGAAAATGTTTTGAGTCCGATGTTGCGAATTCTGATTTACGCCTTGCTCATGCACTTGTTGCTTACGTCGTGTGAACCTCTTCCCGAGGACGCGCAGGTACGGCACTTCGTCATCCGCAAGGGAGATCATTACTCGTCGCCACGTTACGTGGAAACACTTCAGGCAAACAAGCTGGTTTTTGAAGCGACGTTCGACGAAACCGCGATGTACACTTTCGACGAGTACTACCAGGATTCCACCAACAAGCTGCTCGGTTTCTCCGACTGCAATTCGGAGCACCACGAAAACAGCGCTCGTTTCGGGTGGATGTGGTTCAACGATCGACTTGAGATACACGCTTACTGTTATACGAACGGCGTTCGGAGCAGCCGGTTTGTGGGAGTTGCTACGCTGAACGAGCCAGGACGTTACGAGATCGAAATCAGGGACTTTGAATATGTTTTCCAATTTAACGACAACATTCCCGTTGTGATGCCGCGCGGCACTACGTGCGACAAGGGTGTGTACTATATGCTGTGGCCGTATTTCGGTGGAACGATGCCGGCGCCGCATGACGTACACGTCGCCATCCGGATGTTGCGTTAGAGGAATTTGAAAATGAACATAATGATGGTTGGGACAGGCCCGGTATCTGAAAGAATGGTAAAGGCGGTCTGCATGATAGAGGGTGTGGAAAGTGTGGTATGGGTGCCGTCTGGTGAGGAGGCATTGGATATATACCGGGTCCTGAACCCCGACCTTATTTTGATGGATGTCATCCAGGAAGGCATGACGGGCATCGAGTCGGCTCGGGCTATACGAGAACAGGATGCGAAGGTGCGCATCGTGCTCGTCTCCGAGTCGTTCAACCAGGAATTTCTGCACGTTGCCCGCGAGACGAAACTGGATGGATATCTCGTCCGGACTTACGATCCGGAAACTTTGAAACAACTACTGCAACATGTAGGAGGAGGACAATTTCTATTGTTCAGCAACTGATATGGGCCACATGTGTGCATATACTCTCCGGTGAGGTTGGATGAAGGGTCGCGCCGCCAGATCGAGGTGATCGACAAGTGGAGAAACGACGGCGCAGGTTCAGGAGAGTATAGCACCATGTATTTGGGGAGTTGCATGCAGAACACGAATGAACACGCTGTCCGGATCTCTGATTCGGACGTTCTGAGATAGATACCAGAACACGTTGGGGACAATTTCTTTTGTTTAGTTAACTGATACGGGCCACATGTGTGCATATACTCTCCATGAAGTTGGATGAGGGGTCGCGCCGCAGAACGAGATGATTGACAGGTGAAGAAGAAACGGCGCCGATAGAGGAGAGTATAGCACCATGTATTCCGTTCAATGCCCATCCTGCGGGCATTTTTTTTCGATACTCACCTTCCAAATCCTCCCAATCCTTTCATCTAGGAATCCTAATTGATTGTCCCTATATTTTCCCGGATGAATGCTGCAACAGAAGACGTGCACACTGTACACACGCTTGAAGAACGACTGAGGGCGGTCATCCGTGGCGACGTGCTCACCGATGAGTATTCGCTGGGAATGTATTCCACCGATGCGAGCTTTTACCAGATGCGCCCCCTGGCGGTGGTGGTGCCGAAAGATGAAGACGACGTCCGCGCAGCGGTCGCAATAGCGGGGAACCTTCATGTAAACATTCTGCCGAGAGGTGGAGGCACAAGCCTCGCCGGGCAAACGGTTGGAAAAGCCGTTGTGCTCGACTTCTCCAAATACATGAACCAAATCCTCGAATTCAACGAGGGGGAACGATGGGTGCGCGTCCAACCTGGTGTCGTTCGCGACGAGCTCAACGCTGAATTGGCCCGATACAACCTGCACTTTTCGCCGGATCCTGCCACAGCCAATCGCGCGAACGTCGGCGGCATGGTAGGCAACAATTCGTCAGGTACGAAAAGCATTCTGTTCGGGAAGACAGTCGATCATATCCTGGAAGCAAAGGTGCTGCTCGCCGACGGCACGGTACTGCTACTCAAGGAATGTTCGGAGGACGAGTATAACGTGAAAGCTGCACAGCAGGATCGGGAAGGGGAGATATACCGGTCGTTTCGTGAAATCATTGACCGCAACCGCGATGAGATCCGCAAACGCTTTCCCAAAGTAATGCGGCGTGTCAGCGGATACAACCTGGACGAGTTCGTCAACACGAATCGATGGAACCTTGCCAAGCTGATAACAGGAAGCGAGGGGACCCTGGCGGTTACACTGGAGTTGAAACTGGACCTCGATCCGCTTCCCAGGCACAAGTCAGTTGCCGTCGTGCATTTTGCCGAACTGCTCGAAGCCATCAGGGCGGTACAGCCGATGCTCAAATACCGACCGTCGGCTGTCGAGATCGTCGACCGCACTGTCCTTCACCTCGCCGCGGAAAATCTTACCACCCGGCAGCACGCTCATTTCATTCAGGGAGATCCCGCTGCGATCCTGATTGTCGAGTTTTACGGAGACACGCCGGAGGAGGTGATGGAGCGCCCGCGTGCCATGATCGAAGACCTGAAGCAACGCAATTTCGGATACGCTTACCCTCTTTTCAAGGAGGGTAAAGATTCAGACGACGTGTGGCTGCTCCGAAAGAAAGGCCTGGGGCTGATGATGGGCATCCGTAGCGAGAAGAAAGCGTTGAGTTTCATTGAAGACTGCGCGGTCCCCGTAGAATTCCTTCCCGAATACATCGACCAGGTGTTAAAAATATGCGCCAGGTACGAAACCGAAGTGTCGATGTATGCGCACGCCAGCGTTGGCGTGATCCACGTCCAGCCCATGCTCGACCTGCGCCAGGAACAAGATATTGACAGGCTGAAGAAGATCACAGACGAAACCTTCGCGCTCGTCGTGAAGTATGGTGGCGCGTGGAGTGGCGAACACGGTGACGGGCTGGTCCGAAGTCCATACAATGAGAAATTCTTCGGTCCGCAGATTTACGATGCCCTTCGTCAGGTAAAGCGGTTGTTCGACCCTGCCAACATCATGAACCCCGGCAAGATCGTCGACGCGGCCCCAATGGATCAAAACCTCCGGTATGGGACAAACTATCGCGACCGGGACGTTCAAACCCAATTCCTATACCGCCAGGAAGGCAGCTTCCGCGACCTGGTGCACATGTGCACGGGCGTCGGCGAATGCAGGAAAACGCTGGGCGGTACCATGTGCCCCAGCTTCAGAGCTACCCGCGATGAAGAACATTCAACCCGGGGCAGAGCTAACGCGCTTCGCATGGCCATGTCGGGACAACTCAACGGCGGCGGACTCACGGGCAAACGCCTGCACGAAGTACTGGACCTTTGCTTGTCGTGCAAGGCCTGTAAATCGGAATGCCCCAGCAACGTCGATATGGCCAAGATGAAAAGCGATGTGCTTCAAATGTATTACGACGAGCATGGCACTTCGCTTCGTGACCGCCTGATACGTGATTCATCATCGATGGCCTCCCGCTTCTCGGGAGCGATGGCCGGCATTGTAAACGCTATGCAGCGTACGAAGCTGTTCCGCGCCGTCATTGAACGGCTGGCAGGATTCGACGCCCGAAGAACACTTCCCGAATACGCCCCGGAACCGTTTTATAAATGGTTTAAGAAACATAGAAACGGTACATCCGCCCAGGGAAGAAAAGTCGCGCTGTTTGCCGACACGTATTTGAACTTTCATGAACCGTCGATCGGAATTTCTGCGGTTCAACTGCTGGAGGGATGCGGCTATGAAGTGATCCTGGCCAATGTGGGCTGCTGTCAGCGTCCGAGAATATCCCATGGTTTTCTTCGCGACGCGAAGAAAGACGGCACGCGCACAGCATTGGGATTGAAGACATTTTTCGACCAGAACATCCCGGTCGTGGCGTGCGAACCGAGTTGCGCATCTGCATTGAACGACGACCTACCCGACCTCGTCGACGACGCGTCCCTGGGCGCAAGTCTGAAAGGACGGGTTATGCCCATAGACGTCTTCCTCGCAAAAGAATTTGAAGAAGGACGGATTGACGCCAGACTGGAGGCGACTGCCCAACGGCTTATGGTGCACGGCCACTGCCACCAAAAGGCACTGTACGGTACCACACCGATGAAGGCGGTGTTGTCGAAGACGTCGGCCACCGTAACGGAGATACCGTCGGGGTGTTGCGGCATGGCCGGATCCTTTGGTTATGAACAGGAACATTACGCGTTGTCGGAGAAGATAGGGGAGACGGTACTCTTTCCTTCCGTGCGTTCACGGGGCGAAGGGACTGTCGTCGTGGCAAATGGCTTCAGTTGTCGCCACCAGATCGAACACTTCACCGGCGTAAAGCCTAAACATTGGGTTGAAGTCGTTCGGGCAACGCCGTCTTCCGCATCGTAGCCTTTGGATATGCAATGGACTCAGACCATTGACCCCTTCGACAGCATCTTCGTGTCCGCGCTGGTAGCGTCCATACCTGTCGTGTTCATTTTTACGGCACTGTACAGGAAGATGAAGGGATACCTCGCGAGCATCCTGACATTGTCGCTGGCCATAGTGCTCGCAGTGACGGTGTACCGGATGCCTTTGGGACTCGCGCTATTGTCCGGCGTGCACGGGGCGCTTTATGGTTTGTTACCCATATCCTGGATCATCATCACCGCCGTATACCTTTTCAACCTCACGGTCGAGAGCGGGCAGTTCGACATCATCCGGAACTTCATGGCATCAATAACGCCGGACCGCCGGCTGCAGGCGTTGCTGATAGCATTTTCATTCGGAGCCTTCCTCGAAGGTGCTGCCGGATTCGGGGCTCCGGTGGCAATTTCTGCGGCCATGTTGGTGGGGTTGGGATTTCATCCGCTTTATGCGGCGGGAATCTGCCTGATCGCCAACACGGCACCGGTTGCGTTCGGTTCGGTAGGTACGCCCATTATTATGGCAGGCCGGATATCCGACATTCCGGAAATGGCCATCTCACAAATGGTGGGACGCACCCTTCCCGTCTTGTCGGTTGTTGTACCGTTTTATCTTGTCGTGATCATGTCCGGTGTGAAGCGCTCGATGGAAGTGCTGCCGGCCATCCTCGTATCCGGCGTATCGTTTGCCTTCTTCCAGTGGCTTACGGCGAACTATCTGGGTCCAATGCTTCCCGACGTGCTGGCGGGTATTATGTCGGTGGTGTGCCTTATGGTTCTCCTGCGATTTTGGAAGCCTTCAACCAACTGGCGTTTCAGCGAAGAGCCCGAACAGGTTATTGATACACAACTACGACACTCGGCTGGCGCAGTGTTCCGAGCCTGCGCACCTTTCCTGGTGATGACCATAATAATAGTCGCGTGGGGCTTAGCACCCGTGAAGGCTGCGCTCAACTCGGTCGGGTTTTTGAGTTTCGAGATTCCGGGACTTACCGATGCCATCCTGAAACCTGATGGCAGTGTCCTGGAGGTCAAGCCTTTTGAAGTGAACTACCTTTCGGCGCCTGGTTCTGCCGTCCTGTTTGCTGCGTTGATTTCGATACCGGTCATTGGAATGACCTACCGCGATGGTATGCGGATTTTCTTAAAGACATTAAAACAACTGAAATTCTCCATCATCACGATAGCGTCGGTGGTGGGCTTTGCGTTTGTAGCGAACAACTCGGGGATGTCCATTACCATGGCCGTCGCGCTGGCGGCAACGGGCACGCTGTTCCCGTTCTTTTCGCCTATGCTGGGCTGGCTGGGCGTCTTTCTTACCGGTTCGGATACATCTTCGAACGCGCTGTTCTGCAAATTGCAGGCGACCGCTGCTCACAGCCTCGGTGTAGACCCCGTCGTGACGGTCAGCGCCAATGCAGCGGGCGGTGTTACCGGCAAAATGATCTCACCACAGTCGATTGCCATCGGCGCAGCGGCCGTCGGACTAATGGGCAAAGAGTCGGATCTCTTCCGCTTTACCGTGAAGCATAGTTTCCTGATGTTGCTCGTAGTCTGCCTCCTTACGGTAATGCAGGCGTATTGGATACCCTGGATCATTCCTTCTTAT
>DASVCT010000066.1:0-12387 GCA_036381475.1 Cyclobacteriaceae bacterium | reverse complement strand
GGTGGACAGACTAGTTATCCAGGATTCTCAATTCCACGCGGCGGTTCATGCGGTGCGCTTCAGGAGTGTTGTCGCGTGACAGCGGCATCGTGCCGCCGAAAGCTTTGGTGTGAATTCGGCCTTTGGCAATGCCTTTCCCGACCAGGTAATCCTTTACGGCTTTGACCCGTTGTCGCGAAAGTTTCATGTTCTCGGATGCGGCACCCTGGTAGTCGGTATGCCCTTCCAGTTGAATGATCATCGTGGGATTTTCACGCATCATGTTCACCACGATGTCGAGTTCGGGATAGGATTCCGGAGTGATCCTTGATTTTCCTACTTCAAAGATCAGGTTGCTGAGCAACATGACCTGGCCGGGCGGGTGGGTGAGGTTATCGCCTGCTACGAGTTCGATGTCGCGGATCACGCGCCGGTATTCATTGGTGTCAGCCGGGTCGAGCATATACTTTGCTGGAGCATAGCCCGTGGCGATCACCTCGATGGAATACTTGTCGTTATCGAACATGGCAAACGAGTACTTGCTGCCATTGATAATCCCGATTCGGTTGCCATAAGGCAAACTCTTGTACACGATGCGTGCGTTTACGGGCTGGCGGGTTTCGGCGCTCAGGATACTTCCCTCTGCGTACGTCAGGCTGTCGACTTCCTGTGCCCATAACGGAAAGGCTGCTGGCAGCAGGAAGACAAGTTTAAAAAATTTCAAAGCCATAATACATTAGGTTACGCGCTATAACTTGAGGATCTTAAACTCTACTCTCCTGTTTCTGCTTCTGCCTTCATCTGTTTCGTTAGTTTCAATCGGTTTGCTTTCTCCAAAGTAGGTTACCTTGAGTCTGCTCGCATTAATTCCGTTGCGGGTAAGGTAGGTAACTACTGCCTGCGCCCGGCGTCGCGAGAGGCCCTGATTATACGATTCCGGCCCCATGGAGTCCGTATGACCGGCAACCTCAATTTCCATATCCGTTCTTTCTTTCATGAGGCTCACAATCCGGTCCAGTTCCGGATAGCTCTCTGGTTTCAGAGTTGCCTTGTCGAAATCAAAAAATACATTGTTGAGCACGACCGTCACGTCTTTCGCAATTTCGGCAACACGGATGTTACCCAGTCGGAAGTCCCGGACGTCGATAATCCGGTCTTCTGTCACGCCGGTCAGGTCCAGGCTCTGACTTTCCGATATCTTATCGGGCGCCTCGGCACGGATGCCATACATGCTGCCTCCGGGAAGTCGGATCTCATACTCTCCGGTCTCCGGATTGGTTTGGGCTATACCCGTTTCCTTGCCTTCTGGCAGCCGTTCATAGACGACCTTCGCTCCAATGGGTTCACCCGTTTCGCTGTCTACAATCTTGCCTCGTACAGTCACCCACACTTCAGGCTTTTTGAGGATGGGTAGCTTCACACGGAAAATGTCTGTATTGGTTTCAGTAACACCGCGTGAGTAGTAGGCATATTCGCTGTTAGCCGGAATGTTGAAGAAAAGGTCTTCAAGGGAGGAATTGATCTCGGGCCCGAGATTTTCCGGCTCTGACCAATTTGTCCAGGTGTCGTCAAGCCTTTTGGATACGTAGATGTCGCTGCCGCCGTAGCCACTGAATCCGTTCGAAGAAAAATATAGTGTCTTGTCATCAAGGGCGAGGAACGGCGCCGACTCCTCGCCGGCCGAATTGATCACGTCTCCCAGGTTCTTCGGTTCCGTCCAGGTGCTGTCGCTGCTCATGAACGACACATACAGGTCGCGGCCACCACGCGAATCTTCCCGGTCGACGGACATGAGCAAGGTGCGGCGGTTGTTGGCCAGAAAGTAGTTAGCCTTCTCGCTGAAGTTGTAGTCGTTTGTGATCTCCAGCGGAACCGGCGTCGACCAGCTACCCCCAACGTTGGAGCTGATGGAAACACCAGCCATCATTTTGCCATTCGGCAAGTATTTGTTCCCAAGAAGGATGATAGCGGAACGGCCATCGGGTGTTACTGAACTGATCGTGTTGATAAAATTAGGGCCCGACGTATTGAACTGCCGAAGATTCTTGGCCAGCGTCCAATGGCCCGTGGAATCAAGTTCAGAATACCATATGTCTTCGATGTCGCGTTCGCCACCGACGTTCTCGGGGTGATTCTTGCGGCTGAAGTAAAGGGTCTTCCCATCCGGTGAGAGCAAGGGGTTAAGCTCACTTACATCGCTGTTGACATTTTCGTCGAGTGCTTCGATTACGATTCCCGACGCAAGCAACTGGGGCTTGGGGATATCGGCGATGATCGGATAGTTGGAGTCAGTGATCCCGACGGCATCAATGGCAAAGTAATCGGGCACGGCCGCGCCGTCAAATTCAAGCTTCACTGCAGCAACCTTGTATGGCGTCGGCTCCGTGAATATGTTAAGCATTCTTCCTTTGAGGGGTATCGAGCTCGGGTTAAGAACGTTGAGCTCATGTTCGTTACCCGTCTCGTCATACAGCAACACACGGTAGAGGGCGCTTGGATTATGCGATTCTGCGATCGCCACCTGCCGGATGCTCATCGGATTGGTGAACCCCAGTTTTATGAATTCCTTCCGGTTGGGTTTATTGGGTGTCCACGCATTCGGATTCTGTCCACCTGCCGGGAGCACGTTGGGTTTGCCCAGGGCCTGGTACGCAGCATACTGAACCGGTGTAAGTTCGGAGGAAACCTCAAGGACACTTGACGCCCACTGCACTACCTGGGCTTCCGCTGTTGCGTATGCGCCGGCAAGTATGATGAGAGGTAGAATTTTCTTCATGCCTGTGTTTTAGGAATTCGATGTTAAACTTACTCAAAATTTTAAAATTCAGTTGAAAAACGGCCTGAAATGGCCCCAAAAATAAGTCATCCAATAAAGCAGGAAAAACCCTATTCGAGGGAGTGACGATCGAAGAGAAGGAAGCCGACATGCAACAGTACACCCCACTTGTTGTGGTTATCGTCGTAGTAGTTCATGCTGAGACTTATCGGTCCGATGGGTGAGTGGTGCACCAAGCCTGCCGACGCGGCAAGGTATGCTTTGGTCACGTCGTTGATCTTCACGACCTCCTGGTTGTCATTGGCTGAAAGGTAGTCCAGGGGCTTGAAGATATAAGCCTCCAACCTGAAGTCCAGTTTGCTCCGCAGTTGGAAGATGTTCCGTATGCCGCCGGCCAGATAGTTGAAGGACCGGAATTTTTCCAGCAAGAGGGTGCGGCTGTCTTGCAATGGATGGAACGTCGGGGCATTGATGATCGTACCCCTGTAATTCTGGAACGATGGCTGATTGGAAAACACGCCCTCCACGATGTATCCTGGGTGGTAAAACCCGCCGTTGAAATACTGTTCGGCCGAGAAGCGCAGGCGGAACCAATTGTGCTTTCCGTAAAAGGGCGTGGCGTTGATAGCAGTATTGCCGGGAGTGTAATCTTCCGTGACCGAAAAATATTCGGCCGCGACGCTCATGGCCTTACCCCGGCTAGGGTACTGCTTTCTGTCGAGATCGTTGGCGCTGAGTCGTATGCCTGTCTTAAAACCCTTTATCTTGAGCTCGTCGAGGATCGCGGTACTCGTAAAGGTCGTGTCGTTTGAATAGCGGTCGAGGTTGCTAAGGCCTTCGACCCGGAACGTTGCCTTCAGGTGCCGGCCCACGGGCCATCCGAAGTCAATGGCGGCCTTTCGGTTTACCCGGCGCAGAACCGTAGCGGTTACATCCTGAAGTAAATCCTCTGATTCAAGATAGTCCCAGCTGTTGAACGTTACGGATGGTTCGATATAGAACTTGGTAATGAACGGGTTGTCGATCCGCAGGTGGGCTGTCGCTGACTTGTAAAAACTTCCGGTCTGAAAGCCTACGGATGCCTGGAGCAGCGACTTGTTGAATCGGTAGAAACTGGCACCCAGGAAAATGTTGCTGATATTCCGCGTTGCGATAACCCCCCCGAAGTCGACCTGGAAATTCTGCTGGGGCCGACGCGCGAGATTCAACACGAAGTGGTTCGTGGTCGTGTCGAGTATGATGTTCGGGACCACGTTATGAAAGTATTCTTCGGACACCAGTTCAAAGTAACCGCTGAGGATGTCATTGTAGTACAGGACGTGCGGCTTGTCCGGGCGTATTCCAAACAGCCGGTTGATGTAGCGCGTTTGTTTCTCCGAAAAGCCCTGGTACCGGATCCCATCGAAGATAAAGGGCAGACTGCGACTGTTGAAGTTGTTCCGTCGTTCAGCCAGCTCATCGCAAGATACCCGGCGCGCTATCTTTGCCTTGATCTCATCCATTTTGCGCATGGCCGCAACATACCCGCTGTCGATCAGACTTTCAGCCTTCTCAAAATCGAATGACGTATACCCCCGGATGTTCGGCTGAATGTATACGCCAAGGTCATTGATCGCCGTGGGATCGGACTTATCGAGCAGCATGTAGATCAGCGAATGGTTGATGAGTCGGTCGTCTGTTTCGTAGGGATATTCCGTGAAAATTTTTGTCGAGACGTTGACCCCGATGATGACATCGGGATTGAATTCTTCGGTCGCTACGTCGACAGGAAAATTATTGTATACCCCTCCGTCGAAAAGATAGCGGCCATCCACGCGGATTGGCTTATAAAAGAAGGGAACCGTCTGCGTTGCCCTGAGCGCATTGCTGAGCAAGCCTTTCGAAAGGATGACTTCCTGCTGCGTAAAAATATCGGCCGCCACGACGCGCAAGGGCACAAACAGGCTGTCGAAATTGTTGCGCGCGATAGCAGAGGCCTGGGCCATGGATTCGGTCAAGGCGAAGTTTAGGGAGACGTCGCTCGCGATGCTGGAATTCAACTGAACATTCAGCGTGGAATCGAGCGACAGATCGAGTTTCAGGAACCCGGGATGGTCAGCGTCGCGATGATAGTAGTAGTTGAACCCTTCACGCGGCAATCCACGGATGAGGCGAAGAAAATTCTCTGAGGTGACTATGTTTTCAATCTGGTAGGGACTCATGCCAGCGGCATAGCTACCCCCGATAATGCCGCCCATCGAAGTGCCTACGATGTAGTCGATGGGAATGTCGTTCTCCTCCAGCGCCTTGATGACACCAACATGAGCAAGCCCTTTGGCCGCACCTCCGCTGAGAACCAGCGCTACTTTTTGCGCATGGAGCGAAAGCGATAGCAGGAAACATAAAAGAATAAGAAAAGGCCGCATGCAAATACCGGTAACATCAGTACACTTCCCTAACTGAAAACAGCGCGGGAAAATTACTTGACACTTTCGGATTTTCGCAAAAAATGCGGGCTCAGTTCAGTGCCGCCAGGGGATCTTCGCGAACCTCCGGGAATGAAATGGCATTGAGCCGTCCGGTCAGTTCGTCGACAACCGTTTTGAATGCGGCGCGGTACTCATCCGCAATCGGTTCGGAAGCGGGTAACTCTACCTTCAAAGCATCGACCTGCACACCATTCTTCCAAAAGCGATAGCATAGGTGCGGACCTGTTGCAAGGCCCGTGCTCCCCACGTATCCGATCGTTTGACCCTGCCGGACCCGAACGCCGGGCCGTATGCCGTTCGCGATGTTCGACATGTGAAGGTATTGCGTCGTGTAGGTGCTGTTGTGACGGATCTTGACATAGTTACCGTTGGCCGACTTGTACTGGGCTTCCAGCACCACGCCGTCCCCCACGGATCGAATGGGCGTTCCGGTCGGCGCCGCAAAATCCGTCCCGAGGTGTGCGCGATAAACCTTACGTACCGGGTGGAAGCGTCGCGTGGAATATCGCGAACTGATCCGCGTAAACTCTATGGGGTATTTCAACAGCGCCTTACGCAGGCTCTTACCTTCTTCATCAAAGAAATCCACACCATTACCCTGATCGAATGGGAATGCGTAGTAAGGATTGCCAAAATGCTCAAAGTAGATGGCCAGGATCCGGTTGATCCCGGCGGTCACGCCTTCCACCTGGTTTTCTTCGTAGATGATCTTGAATTTGTCGCCCTTCTGAAGCCGCTGAAAATCTACCTGCCACGCAAAGATGTCGACGAACATGTTCGTCAGTTCATGGGAAATCCCCAGTGATTCGATGGTCTCCGACAGGGTGCTGTTCACGACACCGGCAACGCTCTTCTCCACCCGTGTGACCTCGCGGCGGCGGAGATCGACCGACAATGAGTCGTCGAACCGGATGACTACATATTCAAGCGGGTTAGGCTCATACACAAAAGCCCGGGCTGTCTTGAGCGAATCGGGACTGCAGAGCACGGTGTATTTTTTGTCGGGAGCGATCTTGCGAACATCGAAGACGTTTTTCGAAACCGTCGACAGCTGGTGGATAAGACCCGCCGGAACGTTATAGCTGGAGAGGATGTCTCCCAGAAACTGGTTGCGCTTAATCTTGTCTTCGACAACTACGAGATCGTCGACGAACATTCCATAGAGCACGGTCGGTTCCTTGATGGCAATGTCGATATGCAGGGAATCGGAATCTGTTGCTCCTATAGCTTCGGTCAGCAACTCGGCTTTTGATCCGAGGGCTACGGCGATGAAAACGGCAATACAAAAAGTGAAGGCGGAGATGAGCAGCTGGATTGGAAGTCTTTTCATGAAAGAGGTCTCTTACAAGTCAAAAAATATTTAAGGCCACAAAGTTAGCATCCCTGCTGTATAAGTCGGCGCGCAGTAATATTAGTCTAAAAAAATGAAAAAAATAACTACACCGGATCATCCGGCCTTGTACTCCCAAAGATAGGGGTGCGAATAAAATATCAAAACCCGACTCTGTTCAACGGCATTCAGCGCCGTCAGTATAACTCCTTGTACTTGCGCTTACCCTTCTCAAGAAACTCCACGAAACTGGGCACGCTGCGATCGTAGGCATAAGGCCAGGCTAAAACCCGTTCGTCCTTGCCCACTAGTACATAGAACGGCTGGGCGTTGTTATCGAGCCGGGTAATCTGGAGGTCTGCGTTCTGTTTGCCGATCGTCTTCTTCACCTTGCCATCGTGGGTCGACGTGTACCATTTCGATTCTGGAAGAACGGTTTTGTCGTCAACGTACAGGGCGACCACCACGAAATCATTCCGCAACCGGTTCAGCACCTGGGGATCAGACCACACCGCCGCTTCCATCTCCCGGCAATTGGTACAACCATGTCCGGTAAAATCAATAAATAATGGCTTATTGAGCGCCCTGGCGCATTTTATCGCCTGATCGTAGTCGAAGTAACCCGTGAGGCCGTGCGGGAGGTGCAGGAAGTCACTGTAGAGCGGGTCATCGCACAACGGATCAGGGCTGCCCGAGCCGGCACGCTGCGCCAGGTTGAAATCGTGCGTATACATAGGCGGTAAATAGCCTGCCAACGCTTTTAAAGGGGCGCCCCAAAGGCCCGGGATGAGGTAGAGCACAAACGAGAAAATGCAAATGGAGAGCAACAGGCGCGGAATCCCCACCTTTTCCACCGGAGTATCGCCCGGCAGGCGGATTTTGCCCAGCAGGTAAAAGCCAAGAAAGCTGAAAATCACAATCCAGAGCGCAATGTTAATATCCCGGTCAAGCAGACCCCAGTGGTAGGCCTGATCGGCTATGCTGAAAAACTTCAATGCGAGGGCCAGTTCGAGGAAACCCAGGGTGACCTTGACCGAATTCAGCCAACTGCCCGATTTCGGCAAACTCTTGATCATCTCCGGAAACATGGCGAAGAATGTGAACGGCAGCGCGAAAGCCAGGGAATAGCAAAACATCACGGCGATCGGCTTGATGATTTCGCCACCCGCCGAAAGGAAGAGCACGCTCCCGACGATGGGTACGGTGCAGCTGAACGATACCAGTACGAGCGTCGCCGCCATAAAAAAGATGCCGGTCAATCCACCCTTTTCCGCCTGCTGGTCAGCCTTGTTGACCAGCTGATGCGGCGCCGTTATCTCAAACAGGCCAAAAAAAGAAAGCGCGAATACAATGAAGATGACAAACACGAAGAGGTTCGGCGCCCAGTGTGTAGCCAGCGCATTTAACCCGTCTGTCCCGAGCAATACGGCGAACAAGGTGCCGGCAATGGTATAAATCGCAATAATGGAAATGCCAAACAGCGATGCTTTGCGGACGCCTTCTGCCCGACTCTGGTTGTCACGAAGGAAGAATGTGACCGTCATCGGGACCATCGGAAAGACACAGGGCGTGATCAGCGATGCAAAACCTGCCAGGAATGCCACGAGAAGAAGCGCCCCAAAGGAACTGGTTCCATACGAGGCCTCCCCTTCCAGGATAGACGTATCCAATATCGGCCCACGGGTCTCACGATCATTGACCTGTGATTCTGTAACGGTAACGCTATCGGTTTTGGAGGGCGCGATGGATGGCACGGCGGCAGGCTCCTGCGGTGACGGCGACGGCTCCGGGCGGATTGTCGGCGGGGCACTGCCGCTCACATTGAGGTGGAAGTTAAAGTCTCCGTCAAAGAGAACACACAGCCCTTCCGCCTGCGAACAGACTTGTCCTTCAAACGTGCCGGAGATGATGGAAGCATCCGCAGAAAGGATCTTTATCTTTTGCCTGAACTGGCCGGTGTTCTCAAATATCCGGACATCGCAACCAAAGGTCTTGTCGTGCTTCTCCTTGTCTCCGGGAGCGCGGAGTTTGCCCACGGTATGAAAGCCTGTCGTGTCTTCGAAGGTGACCGTCATCGGTATGGGCCCGCAGTCGTAGTCGAAGTCCACGGAATAGATATACCACCCTGGGTCGATAGTGGCGTTGAAAACGATTTCCACTTCATCTCCTACCTTCACATCCGTAGACGTGATTTCCGTGGTCCAGTTGACTTTCTTCAGAATTTGCGAAACGGCAGGAAAAGCGGCGAAGCAAATGAAGATGAGCGTTATAAGGACTCGTTTGTTCATATCGGTAAACGGTGGCTTCATAAGAACCCCTGAAGGCCCGCTATAGTTCTGAGCTATTGGCCCAGCCGCCTTCATACGTCGATTTCAATCTGGCCGCGAAGCAGGTCGTCAATTGTTTCACGTTTCCGGATCAGTTTTGCCTCGCCGTTGATCACCAACACTTCCGCGGGTCGTAGCCGTGAATTGTAATTGGAAGCCATTGAATAACCGTAGGCGCCGGCGTTCAGGATGGCTACGGTGTCGCCTTCGCGCACTTCGTTGAGCCTCCGGTCCGCACCAAAGGTGTCAGTCTCGCAAATATATCCCACAACCGTGTAGAGTCGACGCGAACCTGTCGGATTCGAAACATTGATGATATGGTGATACGCGTCGTACATCATGGGACGAACAAGATGATTGAACCCGGAGTTCAGACCGACAAAGGTGACCGTCGGTGTCGCCTTCACAACGTTTGCCCGCGCGAAAAGAATGCCCGCCTCGCTAACGAGGTATTTACCGGGCTCGATCCACAACTCGAGCTTGCGCCCGTATTGTTCACAGAATTCGGTAAACGCCTTGCTTAGCCGAAGACCCAGGTCGTAGATGTTCGTCGTGATGTCGCCTTCCTTGT
This sequence comes from Cyclobacteriaceae bacterium, assembly GCA_036381475.1. Taxonomy (GTDB): domain Bacteria; phylum Bacteroidota; class Bacteroidia; order Cytophagales; family Cyclobacteriaceae; genus ZC4RG29. The sequence goes on along the minus strand of DASVCT010000066.1, from coordinate 2,936 downwards.
AGGCAACTTTGAACCCGCTGCCAAAATCCAGGAAACGGAGATCAGGAAAATCACGCGCGACGCCGAAAAGAATATCGGCCATCTTCAAAAAGATGTCCGTCTCGGAAATGTCTGATCCGGTATGTACATGGAGACCGTTTATTCTGATGCCGTACTTGTAAACCGTCTCCATGATCCGGGGCAACTGGTAGATCGAGATGCCGAACTTCGAGTTGCTGTGTCCGGTGGAGATTTTGTAATTGCCGCCTGCCAGAATATGTGGATTCAATCTTACACCGCACGGATAGTCGGATCCGTATGCCTCGCCGAATTTCATCAGCGAGGAAAGGTTATCAAGGTTCACTGAAACACCCAGCTTCACGGCCTGCCGTATCTCGTCGAAGCCAACGCAGTTCGGCGTATACATAATCTCCGTAGGCTTAAACCCTGCGCCAATTGCGAGTTGTACTTCTTCAATCGAGACAGCGTCGATGCCTGCGCCGTGCTTCCTGAGAAGTTTGAGCACCGATATATTCGTCAGCGCTTTTGCGGCGTACTTTATCCGTACGTCGGCTCCGGAGAAAGCGCCCTTAAGACTCTTGAGCTGGCTGATGATCTTGTCGGCATCGTAGACGTACAATGGAGTTCCGAACTCCCTGCAGATGTCCTCTACGGGAAGCTTTTGTATCACATAGTTATAGTCCACTAACTCCATAGCACGCTTGATAAAAGGCCAAATATACCAATGCCTGAATTTAATTTTCAGTCTTACCTTTGAACTATGAAATTATTTTACCGGGAAGAAGGCGGCGACGGACCCAACCTCGTGATCCTGCACGGATTGTTTGGTTCGTCCGATAACTGGCTGCCCCAGGCCCGAATGCTCGCTGACGATACGCATGTATACCTCGTCGACCTTCGTAATCATGGACAGTCGCCTCACAGCGATGAATTCAACTACGATGTGATGGCTGATGACATCGGGGAATTCATCGAAGCCCACGGCATTTCATCGCCCGTGCTGCTCGGTCATTCCATGGGAGGAAAAACTGCCATGACATTGGCGCTTAAAAATCCGGACCTCCCGGCAGGGATCGTCGTGATAGACATCGCGCCCCGGAGCTATCCTGACCAACACGATAGAATTGTCGAGGGGCTGAACGCGTTGTCCCTGGCTGACCTGAAGTCCCGGCAGGATGCGGATGAGGCCTTGTCCCCGTACGTGCCCGAACCCGCCGTACGCCAGTTTCTCCTCAAGAACCTGAAACGCAAATCATCGGGTGGGTTCAGCTGGAAAATGAACCTGGATGCCATTTCGCGCAATATTTCTGAGGTAAGTAAGGCGGCCGTAAACGGTTCTTCCTTCCCCGGTCCGGCCCTGTTTGTCCGTGGCGCGAGGTCACCGTACGTTACTGACGGAGACCTGGAAGGGATTCGAAAACTGTTCCCGGAAGCCCGGCTCGAAACACTCGACACGGGTCATTGGGTCCAGGCGGAACGGCCCCGTGAGCTTGTGGAAATGGTCCGGTCGTTTCTCGCCAGTCTGAAATGACGATTCGATACGCCTAATGCCGAAAGCGATTGATCAGGTAAATAATGATGGTAAGCAGGATGCTCAGCAACAGGCTTGTCGCAAGGGGGATGTATAAACGGAAATTCTCCCTTTCAATCACGATGTCACCGGGGAGGCGACCGAGCCAGGGAAGCTTTTCCGCGTAGTGAAAGATAAGGCCGGCAACCAGTAGTATGCCGCCGACCAGCATAAGTATCTTGCCTATCCCCATGCGCTGTAATTTTTTGTATGAATGAATCGCCGCGGTAAACTGTACCTCATCCCCACCGTCATCGCGGCCTCTACCGCTGACAAAGTTATACCGAATCAGGTTAAGGATGCGTTGCGTACGATCCGGTATTTTCTCGCGGAAGACGTTCGAACTGCACGTCGCTTTCTTTCCAGCCTTAAGGTTTACGACACTGTAGAAGACCTCTCCTTTGAGAAGCTGGACATAGACACCGCCTTTGGGGATCTTCCCCCAATGTTCGCCCCGGCATTCGACGGTCACTCATTGGGCGTATTGTCGGAAGCCGGTTGCCCCGGCATCGCCGATCCCGGCAGTCTGGCGGTCCGGTTCGCACACGCAAATGGTATCGAGGTGGTTCCGCTGGTCGGTCCATCGTCTCTGGTGCTCGCCCTGATGGCCTCGGGAATGAATGGCCAGCATTTCGCATTTCACGGTTACCTGCCAGTCGACACGCGCGAAGGCGCGCGCGTCATTCGCGAGCTGGAAAAGGAATCCCGTCGAAATGAGCAAACGCATATATTTATAGAGACGCCGTACCGAAACAATCGATTGCTGAAAACCCTGCTGTCCTCGCTCGCGGCAGAGACGAACCTTTGCGTGGCCGTCGACCTCACCGGCGCTTCTGAATTCATCCGGACGGCACCGGTCAGGGAGTGGCGTAAGAATACACCGGCCTTGCCGAGACTTCCCGCGATCTTCCTTTTCAACGCTTCCGTTACAACGCAATAACAACCGTCATCGAAAAACGGATTGCGTCGCAACTTCCGTCATTTTCGAATTAGGACAATTAGCCTAAATTTGCCACCTGTGTTCTCCTATACTTTAAACTCAGCCATTAAATATGCCTTATTTGTTTACGTCGGAGTCCGTTTCCGAGGGACATCCGGACAAAGTAGCGGATCAGATTTCCGACGCTCTTATTGATTATTTCCTGGCCTACGATCCCAACTCAAAGGTGGCCTGCGAGACGTTGGTGACAACAGGCCAGGTAGTGCTCGCCGGTGAAGTGAAGTCTGAGGCGTATCTAGATGTTCAGGACATTGCGCGCGAAGTGATCCGCCGCATTGGCTATACGCGCAGCGAATACATGTTCGAAGCAAACAGCTGCGGAATATTCTCAGCTATCCATGAACAATCCCCCGATATCAACCAGGG
>DASVCT010000065.1:0-18366 GCA_036381475.1 Cyclobacteriaceae bacterium | reverse complement strand
CGAGGATTTCCGTTGATGGCGGGTTGCCGACCTCACCGAGGACAATCGGCTTGCCTTGCGATAACGCCATCAGCCCGTCGTAATACGCCTGGCTGAAATCATTGCCATAAATGTCGATGGCCAGGACGTCGAGGTATTCGTTGCCCGGATAATACTTTGCAAATTCACGGTCGGGGCGACTGGGCCGGTCTACGCTCCACACCCAGATCAGGTTGTTCAGTTTGTGGTAGTTGACAAACCGATCGAACATCTGGCGATACAGCGCAGCTGTGGTGTATTTTCCATCATAGCGGCCACCCCACCAGAACCAATCACCGTTCATCTCGTGGTAAGGTCGCCACAGCACCGGAACTTTTGCCTCTTGGAGCTGCTTCAGGTACCCGGCAATTTCGTCTACCTGTTTCAGCCATTGTTTGTGTAATGGCGTGCCGTGGCGAAGGATGTCGCGAAATTGCTCGTCCGTAAGCCGGCCCTGTACGCTGGCGAGCCGGGTGGAATCTGCTCCGGGTAATGGCTGAAAGGTGACAGGCTCTTCCGCTGTCGGCGGCACTGCGTGCCAGCACAACGCGATGATCGAGCCTTGTTTGTGTTGCCGAATCGCCTCCTGGATAATTGAAGGGCGCGCCAGGTAGGAGTCTTTGTCTCCATCTTTCGCAAAACCGAAATCCTGGCTCCACACTGCCGGCGTCTTGCCGATGTAGTCAGATGCAAACTGCGTGTTCCGGTCACGCGAGATGGGGAAGTTGTGCTGACCTGACAGAATGTACTTACCGCTGATGTCCTGCAGATACTCCAGCAGCGCCACGGCTTCGGGCGAAGCATTTGGCGTGACGGGCTTGGTTCGCGGTAGCTGGCCATAGAGGGCAGCGGTGGACATCAACAGTGCAACGGTGATCACACCGGCGCGGAGAAAACTCATAGCTGTGCGATTTGACAGCGTTCAAGTTATCCAAAATTCGTCTCAACGCTACCCCTAATTTGATGGCCGGACTCTATCGGGGCCTACTGTCCACTGCATCGTCTTTTCTGGCGAATAGCAACAATACGTTCCTGTTTTGATCGAATTGGTTAAATGTACACCCAGCGTAGGGTGAACTTGTGTGATCTTTTTTATCGTGTTGCGTATGCGCCAGGTTACGGCTGAGCGGGTCTTCTCGGTTGCGGAACCCAGCTTGCGCGGCCGACCGTAGATGTCGGTAGCGGTGGAAAGATGGTCGAGGATCTGATCGAGACTTTCCCGCAGGGAGGCTACACGCTCGGAGTCGTTCATTTGTTCAGCCTCGTCGATCTCTTCCTGGAGGCGCCTGATCTGCAGACGGTATTCTCGTTTGGCCTTTCCGTCCAAAGCGTATTCTTCCGTCGCTACCGTCACGGGAAGGTCCATGAGTTCCGAACAATGAATTTCGCGACTGGCATTACTCAGAAGCAGGGCGATATCATTTAACCCTTTGAGCGCGGGCAGGTGCACGGTCTTTCCTTCAAAATGCAGCATCCATACATCGCCTTCTTTTCTGAAAACGGCAGCGGCAGTGCGCGTCGGGCTTTGTGTTTCAGCAATCGGCACCCGCTGCTGGTCGAGGATGCCCATCTCTTGCATACAGTCAACGGCACGCGGAATTACGGTGTCATCCCGAAAGGGATTGACCTTGATAAGCCAGTCGACAATTTCCGACGTGTCGCATGGCCGCCCGCTGATTTTCTTTTCGAACACGGCCAGAAAATTCTGCCAATGGAATTGTGCTTTTTCCGGTTGGTTGTCGTAGGTATAACAGAAGGCGAGGTACGCGGGAAAATCCAGCCATCCCGAACTGAACGACGCTTGCTCAGCAAGGTCTATGCCTTTTCGGTATTCCCCTTTCGCGAAGTATACAAAGACGCCGTAGGTGTTGTACCAGGTGGTGCGACCGGGATTGAGTCGGACGGCTTTCCGGTAGAGTTCCTCTGCTTCTTCGACCTCGCCGAGGAACGCAAGGCTCATGGAAAGTTGCACGAGGCAGTCGGCATCGTTGCTGTTGAGCACGAGCGCATTGCGAATGTGTTGCTGCGCGCGGTCGAACTGCTTTCGGTACAGCAGGGTGCGCGCGAGAACCATTTGTGCAACGTAGTCGGTTTCGTCGCGTTGTGCCGCCTTTTCCGCGTTCACGTAGGCGCCCGTTTCATTCTCGTCCCACTTATCCCAAAGCTGACAACTCCACTCGTTGAAGTACGAGAGTGAGAGTCCGGTATACGCGCGGGTGAAATGCGGATCGATCTCAAGGGCCTTGTTAAAAAGCTCCCGGGCTTGCAAGTCATGTTCACGCGCGCCGAGGCGGAGTTGTTCCATCCCGCGCAGCCAGCAGTCGTACGCGTCGAGATTGGTAACGGGCTTTCTCCGCGCCGCCGAAAGTATCGTAAAGTCGATTTGGCGCGACAGTGTGCTGACGATGCGTTGTGCAATGTCACACTGTATGTGGAAAACCTCTTCCAGGGGTTCGGCGTATCGTTCGGCCCACAGAACGCGGTTGTCCTCTGCGTGGATGAGTTGCGTGGTGATCCGTGCATAGCCGGCGTCATGACGGAAGCTTCCCTTTACAAGATAGGTTACCTTGTTATCCCGGATGAATTGCCTTTCCGATTCGAAGTCGCTGATGGATGCGGTGGAATACGACGACATAATGTGAAGTCCCTTGAAACGCGAAAGGTCCGTGATAATGTCCTCCGCGAATCCGCGCGCGAAGTGGGCCAGTTCGTCGTTGGCCGAAAGGTTTTCAAATGGCAGCACAGCCAGCACAACGGCCGTAGACGGACGACGGGGGTTCATCGTGTCAAGCTGGGGACCTACCATTGGATTCAGCATGTCAAAATGTGTGGGAAACGTCGGTGATCCGCGACCCCCAAAAGGAAGCTGGGGTGTCCTCCGGTAATTACCCGGAGGAACCCTACTTAATACGTATGACTTGCCGGAAGGTTGACCCGGTGGGTAAATTTATCTCCCTGTTTTCACGCGAAGGCAGCCATCCAGAGGAGGACGGCAAACAGCGCGCCTACCAGGATAACGAACCAATACCGTGCGATAAACTGAACGATGTTTTTCATGACGAAGCGGTTGAACCCGCTGCCATGGAGCGTCGCGTATCGGGCTATTTTTCGTCCGTTGCCAGCTTCTTCCTGTGGTTGATCCACGTCATCACGATGGGAACCGCCGTGATCAGGATCATGGCTGCGATGATGACCTCCAGGTAGTTGATGATACCCGGAAAGGCCCTTCCAAACAGGTGACCTGCCATAATCATGGTGAACGCCCACATCGCAGCGCCTATGATATTAAAGATCATGAATCTGCGGAACGGGATTCTGCTGATTCCCGCGAGTATGGGAATGAAGGTCCTGACGATGGGAAGGAACCGGCCGACGACGAATGTAAGCATGCCGTGTCTCAGGTACACTTCCCGGGTGATCTCCAGGTATTTTTTTCTGTAGAAGAGACCTTCTTTTCGTCGGTTCAGGTAATCCTTGGCCCAGAATCCGAACCCGTAGCCAGCTGCAGTGCCGGTTACGGCGGCCATGATGACCAGCAAGATCAGCAGCCACAGGGGTGTGTTGATATGCGGGGAATTGGACAGGAGTCCAGCCACAAACAGCAGCGAATCTCCCGGAAGAAAGAATCCGAAAAACAACCCGGTTTCAGCGAAGACGATTACCAGCAGCAGGGTCAAGCCCCCGTATACGATAATTGTTTCAGGCTGAAGTAAATCCAACAGCGACAATTCCATGTTTTGGGTGTTGTGTAAGTGGGAATATTGACAAGATGCCCGGATGCGGGCTGATCGTGGCCGGTGAGGCCGAAGGGGTACTACGGCGCTTTGGCCGAGAGTACAACGTAAAAAGGATTGGAGAGAAGTTGTGGGACAGCCTTCTTTGCGGCTGTGCGAATGGTGTTGGCGATGAGCGAATAGCCTGGAGCCGCGGTTGGCAAAAGCCCACTAGTGGATTTGTCAATCAATCCCCCGTTGCTGCTGTTCTTGGGGTTGTTGCGAAGGAACAGCGGGATGGCCGGCCCTGAAGCCTCATTCAGTCGTGATTCATCACATGGGTTGTCGCCCGCTTCGTCTTTTGTGCGGGGAAATACCTGTACGGCAACGAAGGTAAGGAAGAGCGCCAGGAGAGCAATCCCTGAAATGCGTCGTATGGAGTGATTCCTTACCGTCATTGGAAGCAAGATAGGGAATTCGGAAGGAAATTCAAGGGAGTAGGCAGTGGGCAGTAGGCAAGAGGCAGTAGGCAGTAGGCAGTGTTTGGGGGCTGACGAATATAGTATTGACCTATTTGAGCATTTACGGCGTTGAATGGTTACCGCAACGACGCGATAGCTGTTTTCATGAAGGCACGAATATTCTATGTGCAACCTATGGTCACCGTCGTCCGTTCCTTCTCTTAATACTCAACCCGCCATTCCCTTTTCCTTTCCGTGCAAGTCCAGCGCCCATTATGGCCAGTCCTCCCAGGAATGGTCCGTATACCAGCATGAACGAGTCGCCCATGTCGATAATCCCGACATACGTTGCTATAGTGAACCCTGCGCCGAGGACGGTCAGTACACCGCCGACCCACACCCATTCTATGGCGTGCCGGCTGCGTGCTGATGTCAGCACCCGTCGCTGCAGTTCACTGTCGACGAGTCGCACGATGACGCTGATCTCTTCTTCATCGAAGTTGTTTCTTTCGAGGTCGGCCCTAACCTGCGTGATTTGGAAATCGGGATCGTCAAGTTTTTGAAGATAGTAGGCAACGATTTTGGCGCGGTCGTTCATTGTTTAACTCGGACGATTGTATGTGGTGGATTTACTTTTTTTTGCCAGGTAATAGAAATTCGTTTCGGATCACAGCTTATGCGCGACATCCTGGTTGCGACCTCTTCATGCGAAATCTACTCTATGTGTGACCTATGTGCCCTATATTCTATGTGGTTCAACCCTATGTGTCCTATGTCCTAAACCGTCTTACTCGTCGCACACCATCACTGTCCTGCTTGCCAGGTCGTGTATAGCCCGTCTTTCCGGATTAAAATGAATCGTCACGAACGAGACCCACCCCAAAAGTCCTTTTGTAATCCAGCGGATATACGCGCTTAGGAGGCCAATACGTGCGTCGGGGTTTCCGTAACGACGTACCCTTATGCCCATCCAGCGCTGGCCCAACGTTCTGGAGTGGTATGTAAGCAACGGTTCATATGTCAATAGGATTATGGCCGCTGATGCAACCATAATAGATGTTCTGTGTGTGCTATCCTTAACGGTGATCATGATGAGGATCAGCACAGTCATCAGGAGTACGCTATCCACCAAGATGGCCTTGATTCGTCTGATGAGAAGGGGATACCGGTAGGAGTGACGGTTGGTGCGGGTGGTGTTCTCCGCCGCCCAAATGGGTGCAATTTCCGGCGAGGGTGACTTAGGTCTAACGGTCCTGAATTCAGCAAGTGTCTTGGAGGTAAGGAGTTGGCTCCCGAAATAGATGTCAAATGCGCCGACCACATAAAACGCCGCCATCAATTCAAACCCCACGATCAGATTCATTAATCCGTAGACGATAAGTCCAATCGACAGCAGCCACTTCGCCCATGCCAGCTTCTTCGAGAACAGCAAAATGAAAATGAGAAATGTCAGCGTTTTGACGGACAGCTCGGCAAGTGTCGCATCGCCAGTGGCCAGCATGACGTAGTTAAAGAATACCTCGGTTGCCAGGAAAGCAAGGCTAAACCAAAGTAATCGGGTTTGTCCTGGTGTCATAGTACTAGCTTTTCAGACTCTGAGAATCACAGTCACTATCTAGAGATACGTAATGGTACCGTACAGAACCTCTTCCCCAATTGCACACAACTCACCGATGTGAAGATAAGAATTTTTTGGGCTGTTTCAAGGAGCACTACGACTTGGACCACATAGAACATAGAACACATAGGCGGCACATAGGTGGGCAGCTTAGTTTTAGCGGAAGGCCTGCACCTGCGACTGCATCTGCATCTGGCACATTAGTGGTATCTTTCGATCGAGAGGTTGGTTTTTTGGGAAGGCACGAATATTCTATGTGTCCCTATGTGTCCTATGCCCTAGGTAGTTCAACCCTATGTTCCCTATTGTCACTCTGCTCGTTCGAGACATTCAAGCACGACCTGCTCTGCTCTGGCCGTCACGGGGGAAAAAATGACATATCCCGGGCAAGCTGCCGAGACGCGTTCATGTTGCAGCGCGGGTCGGTATTTGACCGCGATACGATACTCGGACAAGGCCGAATCTGGAAAGAAGGGAGACTGCCACCAATTCACAAAGAGTTCCGTTGGAAATGAAAGAATCGAATCGGGGAGGTTGTACGTCATCACGGTATCTCCGGCGGCGGTCGCAAGCAAAAATCCTTTTCCTGTGTTCGTTTCTAATCCGGCCAGACATTGATCAAATCCAATCACGTAGGCTTCGATCAAGCCTGTTTCACATGGTGATTCGCTTTCGCTGCAACAGACCAACCCGACGACGATCCCCAGGAGTTCCGCGAAAAGGAGCACCTTTTTCATAGGTTAAGAAGTAGGTACCAAAACTTTTGACACCTATAAGAGAGGAAAGGTTGTCCCAGGTCGAGGTCTGGCCGAACCTTATTTCTTTTAGGCACCACTCCTAAATCTGAGCACGCACTAACCTTATTACCTTAGTAACCAACGAGGAAGGTAGTACGCCGACCTTATTACCTTATTATTTCGAATAGCCTGGACCCGCTTCGATTCGGAAGATTATCGCTCTAGCTCCTCTATGTGCCCCTATGTGTCCTATGTCCTATGTGGTTCAACCCTATGTGCCCTATATTTCTTTGGGGTTCAAATCGTTTTCACAACACCGGCACATTCAACGCTTTCACCAACGCAGCGAATTCTTCATTCCTGACCTGGTAATCGTCAAACTTCACATATCCCTTATTTTCCTTCAATACGATCTTCGAATGAGAGAACGGACCCGGTTCAACCTCAATCCGTTCGATGTCGCCAATGTCGATCGTTTTTGTGCGGAAATAATGGCCATAAATGGTCAGTTTCGTCCCGCTCAGTTCCATGTATTGGGGTTTCAATAGCGCCCTTATGGTCAACGCTACACCCAGGACAAACAGTCCGCCCCATATTGCCCGCGCCGGAAATTCATTTTTCACCGCCAGGCCGAGCATCAGCACGGTCTGTGCAATAACGAGAAAGAAGTATCCGCCCGGGCGTCTTACTTTCAAGTTGTTTGGGTCTGGATCTGAAGATGCTGTTGCCATCGCTGACTTCTTATCTTTTTCGAACGGCTCGTGCGACAACAAGCGCAAGTCCGATAATGCCCAGTAGAGGAGTCCCGAAGAAGAGCCAATCCTGTGCCATGGCCGGCCGAAATCTGAAATGGCCATGGTTGGCGGCCACTCCGACGAGGAATAGAAATATGCCAAAGACGGTGACAGCGGAGAAAAATACAATCAGGGCTTTCATAAAACGGTATGAAGATAAGATTTTTTGGAGGGTGCTTTGGGGACAATTTCGACTGAACAACATAGGACATAGGTCACATAGCCCTTCGACAGGCTCAGGGACCTGGCACATAGGAGAGGCAGTGTGAGTGTGAGTGTGAGAGTGAGGATGCGTTGTTTTGAAAAATCAGCTGATACTCCGCCCGCCACCTGATCGTTTCATTCGAATATTTGATGACGCTGTCGACAGGGATATCGATATATACCGTACTCCCGACCTCACGCATGTATTCATTCATTTTTGTACATGACCTACACCTGAGTGGATCAAGGTCGTTGTCCAAAAGGAGAATAAACGTATACCCCTTAAATTCTTTGATCATTCCGACGCCATTGGAGTGGGGTTTTGCCTGAAACTGCCGGAAGAGCTTGGCCTTAAAGTGTCTGCCAGAGATTAGTGTGTCCTGTCTGTCCCAATAACTCGGGTGTCGTCGTCGCGGAAGAGGTGGGAACTAAGATTTCTTCCTTTCCTATTAAGAAACTCTGGGTCCCATCTCATTATTTGCTCCACAAAAAACGTCATCGCTTCCGGCCAGAACAGCAACGACTTGATCATCCCATGGGGTGCCTTCCACGTCCCGACCATCTGTCCGTTTTCGACGCTGCCACTGAGATAAAGCATGGAATAGATAATCTCCGGATTATCCCTGCAGATGAAATTGCGCTTGTTTACTGGCTCGTGGGACTGCAGTAAGATCTTCAATCGTAGCATGATTGACGTCCACCCGTCGTAGCAATAACCAAACGCTCTGTCAAGTTCGCACAGGAAAGCTTCGCTGCTGTTTGGTTTGATATCGAGGACGAAAGAGAGGTTCTGTTTGTTCCACTTTTCGGCAACGGGAATGGTCCAGCCAAAGGGCCAGATATCATTTGGGGTGATCATTTCCTTAAGCTCGATTGCTATCATTCCATTATTGCATCCTGCAAAGAACGCTTCGGCCGTCAGTTCCAGTCGGGTTTGTCCCTTATCATTCGTTCGTGTGTACCAGGCATACATGCCATTGAGTGTCTAGTGGTTCATGCCGGTGTTCACTGTGCCCAACACTCCCCCGCACAATGCGTACACCCAGCTGTTGTGTACTTCGTGATCGCCATTTAACTTGGCGGACGTGTTGACCTATTGTTCCATTTGGTAGTACCAGCACTGAATTTAGCCATCTGATACTAGCTACGCTAAATGGTTTTCCGAAGCGAGCGAGGTGGTTTCCCGGCGCTGGGAATTGGTAACCGTAGGGATAGGATGCGATTGTTTCTTTCTGTTGCCCTGCGCTGTCCTGAGGGGGGAGGGGAAAACAGGGTGAGTGTGAGAGTGAGAGTGACGGGGTGAGGAAATAGCGAAATAAGGAAATAGGGAAATAGGGAAATAGGGAAATAGGGAAATAAGGAAATAGGGAAATAAGGAAATAGGGAAATAGGGAAATAAGGAAATAGGGAAATAAGGAAATAAGGAAATAAGGAAGTAAGGAAGTAAGGGTATAGGGTATATAGGGGTATAGGGGGGATTGATTAGTGAGTTACGATTTTCGATTTTCGATTTTCGATTGGTGCCCACGACTGTCGGGAAAAGGGGCGGGCGTAGACGCCAACGAAGAGCCTTTGTTGGTTGCGCCATTTCGTCGCCGCAACGTCGAACCGCCCATAGTTCCGCGAGATGACAGTCTATGTACTCTTTATCATGATGAAGATATTACTAGGCTTTTTCCGAACAAGCGAGTCGGTGATCGTATCGATAATGCGTTACTCCCTCGGCCACTTCCTGGAATAGCCAAACCCTATACCTAAGCCTACGCTCAGCTCATGGAATGAGTCCAGCTTATAGAACTTGACAAAACACTGGACTCTCCTGTACCCCGCCTCAACGGCAGCCTGGTATTCAACCTTGCCGTGGTACAGCCCTACCTTTGCAGTTGCCGTAGGAGCAAATGTGATGGGATGAGGCTCTTTATATATGTACACGTAAAAATAGCGGGTGACACCGATGACCGCTCCTGAAAGGTGTGTATCCTGTGCTGGCTCGGCTTTTGTAAAGTCAAGGTGCGTGTATCCTGCAGTGAAGTCCATGTTGTTTATGTTCAGGTCGGCTTCAAAGGAGTTTATTCTGAAATCCAGGTTGTTTTCAAAGGCGACTTTCCTGTATCCCCAACGGAAGTCCATGTTGAAGTCGCAGTTGGCGACGTAATGAGCCAACGCGACCCCTGCCGTTTGCATGGTGTTTACGTCCAGGTCGGTCTGGTAACCGTATGAGCCTTTGATAACACCACCGAGAATCCCGGGGGAAGACACGTCGATTTGGCCTCCGACCGGGTTGTTTAGCACGCCACTATTGGCATAGATGTAAATTTGGTGAGAGTCGAAAAAGTCGACAATGCAGTCGACCTCCATCTTAACCAAAATTTCGGTCTCTCCATTAAGTTGGTATTCCTGGTTCCTGAGGCCGACAAAGGAAAACATTAGGGTTGCATTCGGGTCGCTGACTGTCAATTCGAAAGTTCCGTCGCTTTGGGTCGTTGTCCCATTTGTTGTGCCTTTTTCCACAATATTTATGCCTGGTGCCGGCTCTTTCTCTCCTTTGATCATGACGGTGCCGGTGACGGTGACCTGGCTCCAACAGAGTGGTGTAGTGAGAGTCAACGCGACGAACGTTAGAGCCTTGATCAAAGCGAAACCCTTTCGATGGGAACAACGACCCGCTTGTCCTAAGGGCACCCAGTTGCCGCTAACAAGTCGTTCCTAGCACGCGAGATTCTGGTCGGATGCAGTATGCATCGGGACTAAAATACACTTCCGAAAAATAATTCGAAAATTCTTATGCTTTTTGTGAAGTGGCGTCCTGTGACATTTCACCCTGGCGCTCGTGTGTGGTGAACTCGAACGGATTCTCGTTTACGTCCTCCTTTGCTGCTCCAGCTCCCTCTTTTGCCTTCTTTTTAACCCTTCTTTTCTTCGATCTGTGTCTCGGCAGCTTTATTTGTTCCACGGGTATCTCGCCGCAGACGACTTCGTTCAAGATCTCCACTATCTCATCCAGGCTGAACCGTGCCTTATGGCGCCGACGCAATTCCCGCCTTAGGAAGTTCAGTATCTGAGGCGAGTATAGCAACCCTGCGATGTTTAACGGACCCAGTGCTGTGCACCGCGACCAAAGGTGATTTAGGCTCTTCTTGAGGACGGCGTCGCGGTGGAGGTAAACCAGTTGTTGCTGAACGGTTTTTGCCTTGAAGTCGTCCGCCAGGAAGTCAATCTCGAACACAAGCTTCTCACATATCGGCTTTTCGAACAGTATTTTATACAATTGAAACTGCCTCCCATTGGTGAGAATCGCCCAGTCGATACCCTCATTCGCACCGTAATTGATCGCCTGACGCAGGTGTTTTTCGGAGAGGTCGAGGGAGTAGGCCTTGACTTCGACCAGAAAATATCGTTGACCGCCGATCTGAACAATGTAATCGGCGTACGTGCCCTTGATCATGTATTCGGTTTTGACCTCCTCCAGTTCCCGGTAACCGAGGATGGAGGTAAGGAAAGCATTGATCATGATCCGGGTGCCCGACTCATCCAGTCCAGCAATGTCTTTTGACAAGTATTTCTTCCTGTAATCCTTTATCGCGGCAAGCATTTTTCGGGATTTGGTTGCGGAGAGCATAGTCTTATGGATTATTGAAAATGCTTTCTTTTGTAGTTTAGATGTCCGCCCTCATGTTTAGCCTACACCTCTATCCATTTGACTCTTCGCAGAGTGTGTCTTGGCACGTTGTTCGTATCCAATTGTCACTCAAAAACGTAATATCGTCCACTCTGCATGCGTGAGTCGGAGGGTGTCATGATACTGAAAGACTTTGCTTCATTGGGTGCCAAGCCTTCACCGCCTACTGCATAGGTGAAGTCAGTATCCAGAATTGTTCCGCCTTTGTCGAGCCACTCGACCTTTACCTTAACGTAGTCAAACTTTTTGGTGCCGGTGTTCCTCACCTTTCCCTCGCAATACATGAAATTTCCCTCATGAAAAATTCGAACATCCTCGAACTGGATATTTTGGAGTTTGTCTTGAGCCTCCGCTTGCTGTTCTTGTTCTATTGTATTGATCGTGTCGCCGACTTTGTATGCGAGAATTCCAAACCAAAATACGGGTGGTATAATGAGTGTCATCAGCAGCAGGGCAATTCCCGATCCGACTTGCTTCCTGGTCATCAGGATGATCGCAATGATGAAGGTTGTCAGGAAGATTGGCCCATAGAGAAAGAAGGTGCCCAGGCCCATGAACATGAGAACCATCCCCCCTATGAAGAGGAGCCATCCAATGAGCCCGAGCTTTGCCTTTTTGCCTTGTTGTGATTGTTCCATAGTATAGTTACTTCAATTGTGTTTACTCCAGACTTTGTTTGGATTCAATTCAATCCCTCATTTATTACTTCGCCCAACACTCGCCCGCACAGTGTTTACACCCATTCACCTGCGCATAATGCTTCCTGGCCTCTAGTAGTGCCCCGGCGCAGGTGGGAAACTGGCCGAGGTATTTCCGGTTGCCCGGCATGTAGAAGCAGCCGACCTTGTGGACTTCATGGTCGCCGTTGGGCTGGGCTTGGGTGCTGACGAAGTAGTGGTCCATGATGGGTGTGGGTAACCGTGATGAATTTAGGGGGGAGGAGGGGAGTGTGCCAGTTAGTTTTCCGACGGGGGATAAATGGTTTCCAAACGGGGGAGATTTTGGGAGCAAGGAGAGAGGGGGGTAGGATTTTTTTACCGCAGAGGCGCTGGGTTGTTTGGCTTGATATGGAAATATTGTTGTCTATACAGTGAACTCCTTGATTGATGTGTTCGTAATATCTGTCAGCTGGAACAGTGCCAATAGAAGAAGTACTGCGTCGGCCGAGCAAGGAGGGCGCAGAGTGTCGCCTGACGGCGACATTGTAGAGACGTTGCATGCAACGTCTCTACGTTTCCTATCCCCGTCGAGGGCTTACGAAAATAGTTTTTTGTGTGGAACAGGTTGCAGGAGAGGATCAAATTTACCTGCCCAGGGTCCGAAATCACGCAATCAGCCGTAGTAGCTGCGTCGCATATGTTATGGACATGTTCGCTACACCGCTATTTTTCCGACCTCGGTAGCCTGCTCTTGGGCGAACCCTGCCGACCCACGCTCCGAATCATTTCCTGATAGTCCGCCATCGCGGAAGCAAATTTTTCTGATTTGCTGTACGAACTGAAAGCATATGCTTCGTTAAGCCCTGTTCGGCTTGATAGCGTTATATAGCCATACTTGCACAAAGGAATTTGATAGTTGGTCCTAAACCGCCTATCGGGAGTCCCATTTTTATTGACCTTGGCCCAGGTATAGCCCGCTACCATGGCATCACGGGGAACAGTCTCTTCTTCAACAAAATTTTGCGGGCTGAAGGCGAACTCCATTTCACCAATGTCCAGGAGTCCAAATTTCTTTTGACTGTCGACAATAGCTACGAATGCTGGGTATATGTAAATGTCCCCACCGTTAGCATTCTCAAAATGCAAAGCATCATACTGCGACCGGATGATGTCGATATTCTTAAATCCGAATTTTACCAGCCGTCGGGAAATTGCCACTGAAGCTGCAGACCTGGTAGCTGCTTGGTCGACTGGCCTGGATGATGTCACATCCCACACCTTATCACAGGTCAGTAGCGACTTATAGCTCGAAATTAATGCCGCAAATTTTTCGTGAATTGTCTTTTCAATGCTCATGTCGATTTCTACGAAGCAGTTGTCCAGTTGATCCAGCATGTCTTCGTAGCTTGCTTTCTTTCGGTCACGATACGTTCTGAACCAAGGGATGACAAAGCCAAGTATGAGTATCCTTGACAGGCCTAGTAGGATCGTTGCTGCCTTCAATTGCGCCTTGGCTCTTTGAGTCGCGACCGTTAATTCGGCTCGCAGATCATAGCACTCGAGAAGCATTTTTTTTAATTCATGAAGACCCTCAGTCGTTGTTGTTTCCGCTTTTTCAGTTCTTATTGCGCCAATTTCAGGGTCTTGATGTAGCCGCGGTGAAGGCAAAGGTGTGCTATAGTTCGAAATCCTGTTCTTCGGTTCCCTGTGGCTGCCTCCGATCTTTTGCCGGCTATAGAGACCTGTTCCCGGAATGCCAGTGTTGAGGTATGTTCCCTTACGACCAAAATTCAGGCTTAGACCCGGAACTCCGATGCTTGTACTCACCCCTGACAAACTGAAGTTCAGGTGAACACCTGGAAATAGCTTTACACGTCTACGGAATCGAATGCCCATGGCTGTTATCTGCAAATTTGTTCAATCAATCTACCGGCACTTACAGCCCTCTCCAACTACCCATTTGCAACATGCGCTCTCGCGCTCTGTTCCTCTTGTTCGAACATCCGCAGTTCGCAGTTGTAGGACGAACCCAGCCTCCGCTGCCTCCACTGCATCCGGTCTGGGCGACGGACTCGGGAATCATCGGTTGGCGTGCACGTGAAAAGGAGGAAGATGACACTATCAAAAGTCCGGTGATCCTTCTTATAGTTACATCATTGAGGCTGCCTATCCTTATTCCAATGTCATATAGTTAGGTCGGTTTGCCATCAAGAAAGCAGAGCGGCTTTTTTCTCGTCTGTGGTTTGCGATGTCCCGGCATAGCGCCGACTGCAACTATGACGAGGACGTAATGACCATGAATCTAATCCGGGTAGGGGAGGCGAACCAGAAAGTTTTCCGAAGAGGGAAAAGTAGTTTCCGATGAGAGGGGATTGGGGACCGGGAGATGCAGATGCAGTGGCAGATGCAGAAGTGAGGTCTGTGTAAAACGGTGACGGGCGACTCTTTACCGCAATGGCGCCTGTGCCCTCCTTACGCCTTTGGCGACCTGCACGTAACTGGCGACTCGCCTCGATCGATATTGCCGCACGATCAGCCATCATGACTCTGTGAAGCCCGTGCCCGCCGCGCCCTCCGTGGTGAGAATCACTCAACACCTCCATCCAATTCGGCCCAACGTTCTCCCCTTTTCTTCAACACGTGCGCCCTCTCCGGCAAGAACCCATATATTACAACCGTATACCGTTTTATATTTTCATCGTCTGGAAAATCCAATGTCGCGTGTATTGTGCGGATGTTGTTCCGGTAAAAGACCCTAACCATCCGCGTATCGGCGCTGGCATCCGTCTCTTCCTGGGTATACATCAGCGGCATGGAATTTTCAACACGGTAGCGTGCCCGTCGCATGCCGTTTACCGTCGTGTCCGACAACAAAAACAAAATCGGATCGTCCATCCCGAAATGGTTCGAGGGCGTCAACTCCGCCATCGCAACACCCAACGCCGCCTCGACGTTCTTCCGCGAACGAATAACACTGTCCGGCGTGATCAGCGTGTAAACGTTCCGGTAATGCGATTTGATCTCCCTGAATTCACTATATAGATGCTCAATGGTCTGCGACGAGACCTGCAGCCGCTCGATGTCGCCCAACCCGTTGCGCGACAAGGCCCTGAGCTTCGACTCCCTTTTCGCAATGAGACTTTCCATCGCCGCCTCAACGCCATACATCGGCGCAGCCTCCTGGTACCAACGCGTGCCGGTATACGCGCCGCCGGAAAGAACAACCGCCGCGCCCAGGGCAACCAGCCACCGCCGTCGCCCTTTTCGGATCGCCTGCTGGGCTTCTTCACGCTTACTCTTATTTATTTCAGCAACCAGGTACTCCACCAGGTTGTCCACACCCTTCTCAGCCCTCAACGCAAACCGGTCGGCGAGGTCAATATCCTTCGCTGCAAGATCCTCCGCCGTAACGTCATAGAGGATCGGCAATATCACTTTGTGACCCTGCTGCTCCTTCGAAATCAGGAGGTACAACTCCTTCATCGTCCAGTTCTTTGTGAGGTAATTCTTGCTCAGGATCACAATCCCGTAACGCGACGCATGCAATCCTTCCAGTATCTTCTTGTTGATGCTGTCGCCCGTGCCCAGCTCGATTCCCGAATACCAGACCTTTAGACCGGCATCCTCCAGACCACGACACAGGTCGTTGGCGATCGCGAGCTTATCCTCTACGGCATGCGAAATGAACGCATCGTAAATGTAACCCTTCCCCATAATGGACATCCCAATATTTCGTCATCCGCGCCAACGTTTGCCAATCTGATTTCCCTTCGGGCTGTCCGGGTTTCCGAAAGCTACCGCAGCAGCTTCAGACGGCGCATCAGCAACCGGTAGGAATCGTCGTTGATCTGCACGGAATGCGTTCCCAAATGCACCACGCGACCCTCTATGGAGGTGATCTTTTTCGTGTTAATGACATAGGAACGATGCACACGTACGAAATCCTTATGGTTGAGTTGGTCGTGGATGTTGTTCATGCTGCTCGACAGGGTGAGGGTCTTGTCTTCCAGCACAATCCGGCAATAGGCACGCTCCGCTTTGAGATAAACGATATCGGAATACGACACCTTTTCGTATTTCTGGCTGTCCGTCCGGACAAAAATATAATCGGAAAGCAGTGCGCCCGGCCGGACGTTTTTGCGCGCATTGTGGTTGGTGAATGCGATGTCGATAGCGCGGATCAGATCGGGTTCCTGGAACGGCTTTGCGAGGTAGTTCGCGGGAAAGGTCTTCTTGGCGCGGTTCACCGTACGGCTGTCGGTGTAATCGGTCAGGTAAATGATGGGGACCGGCGAACGCTTCATGATCTGGGCGGCGACGGCAATACCGTCAAGCGCTCCCTCCAGCTCGATATCCATTAACACCAGGTCGGGGTTACGCTCTTCAAACATGGCCAGAGCCTCTTCTCCCGACCGACATTTTCCGGTAACCTGCAACCCGTGCTTCTCCAGCGAAGCAGCAATGGTCTCTGCCACCAGGACCTTGTCTTCCACGATCAACACTCTGATGCACTCCATATATTATAGTGGTATCGTCAATAAATATTCCGTGCCCTGCTGTGTGCGAACTTCGTATTTGCCCTTTAACTCGCTCATCAGCATGTTCACCAGCTTCAACCCGAACGAGTTGCCCCGCGCCTCAGCCGTCGGGCGCATGCCATTGCCATTGTCCCGGATGTCTATGCCGAGCGATCCTTTTCCTTCGTGTTTCAGGCCTACTGTCAATTCCGGCGACGGGTGATCGATGTATGCATGTTTAAAGGCGTTACTGATCAGTTCGTTAACGATCAATCCCAACGGAATAGCTTTGTCGATGTCCACCTGCACCGGCTCCAGCGACAGGTTGAGCTGCATCTCTTTTTCATGAAACCCGTAGGCGTGGACCAGATACGTGATCAACTCGGTGATATATTCTTTGATGTCGATCGACCGCGCTTCTTCGCCACGCCCGTAGAGCCTGCGGTGAATGAGCGCCATCGCGTTGACTCGGCTTTCACTGCTCTTGACGGCCTGCAGCGCCTGCTCGTCGGTAAGTTGCTGCGCTGACAGGCTCAACACGCTGGAAAGCATCTGGAGGTTATTCTTGACGCGGTGATGCAACTCCCGCAACAGAGTCTGAATCTTTTCCTTGTTCCGGTGCTCGCGACGAAATTGGAGGTATGCCAGGGCAATCATGGCAGCGGAAAGAACAGCCGCCATAGACAAACCTATCACCCATGCATTTCGCTCGGCAATTTTCGATTCCTGGAGGGCGCTTTCCTTCTCCAGCAACGCGATCTGGCGGTCCCTTTCGCCTACTTCGTACGCAATCTGAATCCCGGCGAGCGCTTCCGCCTTCTCACGGTTCAGGAGGCTGTCCTTGACTACCATAAGTCGCTCGCTGTAGCGGAACGCGTCAGCAGGCCGGTTCATTCTCTTCAGCAGGTCGATGCGCAGTTCGTAATTTGCTCTCAGTTCATCAAGTAATCCCAACTCCTGTGCCTCATGCTCGGTGACGTCGAGGTACTCTACCGCGTGCGCAAAATCCTTTCTTTGCAACGCAAGCCGCGCCAGGTTGTTCAGTGTGTAGACTTCGCCCGCCCTGTTGCCGGTCTCCTTCTTTATCTCGAGCGACCCACGAAGAAATTCTTCTGCTTCGGTGAGGCGGTTCATGGCCAGCATCACTTCGCCCATGTTGTTGAGTGTGCTTGCCATTCCCCCATGATCGTTGGTCTCGGTCTTCAGTGCCAGGGAACGCTGATAGTACGCCATGGCGCTGTCATAGCCCTCCGAATCCTTATAGATGTTGGCGATGTTGTTGTACGATTGCGCCATTCCCCTCCGGTTGTCAATCTTTTTTCTGATGGCGAGGGCGTTGTGATGAAATTCCAACGCCCTGTCGCGGTCGCTGAGACGGGAATAGACGAGCGCAATGGTGTTATAACACGATCCCAGCGCCTGGAGGGAGTTGGCCTGCTCCAGGTCCGGCGCAACGGACAGCCCCAGCTCCAACGCCTTTTCATAGGCACCTTTGGTGTAATATATCATGGAGAGGTTGAGGCCAGCGATGGCCGCCTTTTCCGCGAGTGCCCAGCGGCGAAAGACCACATAAGCTCGCTCGTAATAAAGGAGTGCGCTGTCCGGAATCCCGAACGCGTAAAATACCATGCCGATGTTGTTGCAGTGCTGGGCCGACAGCGTGTCGTCTTTGAGTCTTTGGCTAAGATGGAGCGCCTCGTGGAAGTGATGCAGCGCGCTGTCGTATTCGTGTTGCCGATACCAATCGAAACCAAGTGCGTTGTGATATTTGACCTGAAGCGTGCGGTCTGCTGTGTTGTCGAGCAGGGCAAGCAAGCTGTCATTGGGTGACGCGACGGTCACGACACACGCACAGAAAAGAGAGAGAAGCATCTTTAGGTCCGGAGCGTAACAAGTTACGCAAAAACCGTGAAGCAGGCCAACGGCCGCTTCACGGTAATCAGAGCTGCTTCAACCTAGCCCTGAA
>DASVCT010000064.1:0-19572 GCA_036381475.1 Cyclobacteriaceae bacterium | reverse complement strand
ATTTTCTTCTCCATCCTGTTTGGCGTGGCCATGATCCTCACTCCATCGCAAAAGGTGACCGCAGTGAAAGCGTTCTTTGACGGCGCAAATCATGTCGTCCTCAGGATCGTCGACATCATTATGCAATTCGCACCCGTGGGCGTTTTTGCGCTCCTTGCAAGCCTCAACATCGACAGCGAGCTGATGATGGCGCTGGGAACGTATAGCCTCAACGTAGTGCTTGGACTAGCTACCATGATTTTTGTGGTCTACCCTTCCATTCTGAAAATATTTACGCGAATGCCGGCACTGCGATTTTATAAGGGAATATTGCCCGCCCAAATGCTCGCGTTTTCAACGAGTTCGAGCGCGGCAACCTTGCCGGTTACCATGGATTGCGCAGAAAAGAACCTTGGCGTGGCGGAAGAAATTTCCAGTTTCGTACTTCCCCTGGGTGCAACTATCAATATGGATGGAACCGCCATCCACCAGGGAATATCTGCCGTGTTCATCGCACAGGCCTTCGGCATTGACCTGTCGGTGGGTCAGCAACTCACCATCCTGCTCACTGCCGTGCTGTCATCCATAGGCGCGGCTGCCGTCCCCGGTGCGGGCATCATCATGCTGGTGATCGTCCTGGAAGCCGTCGGTCTTGACCCACTCGGTCTGGCCCTGATCCTCGCTGTAGATCGACCGCTCGACATGATGCGTACCATAGTAAATATCACCGGCGATTCGACCGTGGCGGTAGTCGTAGCCCATTCGGAGAACAGCCTGAATACGCCTCCTGGTGAGCCAGCCAGGGGCAGTGGGCCAATGAGTGAATGAGTGAATGAGTGAATGAGCGAATGAGCGAATGAGTGAATGAGTGAATGAGTGAATGGCTGAGGGAGTGAACTTATTTGCGGTTTGACTGTTTGGATACTGTAGTTTTGACAATCTTTGCGTCATGAACAACATTCCGAAATCCGTACATATCTACCTGGAATCCAATCCCAATCCCAATTCGTTGAAATTCGTCGTCAACGATATGCTGGTGCCGGAAGGCTTTAGCTTTGATTTCCCGGACAAGGAAAGCGCAGAGGGCGCTCCCCTGGCGCAGGAGCTTTTCGACTATCCGTTCGTCGACCGCGTGTTTTACATGAGCAACTTCATTACCGTCACGAAAAAGGAAGACGTCGAATGGATCGAGATTCAGTCAATCCTGAAAGAGCACATCAAAAAATACCTCGAGGCGGGGAAATACGTGATTGAGATGTACGAGCCCGAAACCCCGGCGGCCGAACAAGCTGAAGAAGAGACGGAAACGGTACAAAAGATCAAGACTATCCTGGAAGAATACATCCGTCCGGCCGTCGAGCAGGACGGAGGCGCGATCACATATCATTCATTCAATAACGGCGTGGTGCGCGTGAGGCTGCAGGGGTCCTGCAGCGGGTGTCCATCGTCGATGATCACGCTGAAAGCGGGCATCGAAAACCTGTTCCGCAGGATGATGCCCGAAGAAGTAAAAGCTGTTGAAGCATTCTGATCCTTCTGGTCAATATATTACTTCCTATGCGAACCCTTTTACTCCTCGTCGTGCTGGCGCTGACAACTCCTGTGTTTACTTTAGCCCAGACGCTGAAGATCATGACTTACAACATCCGCTTCGACAACCCACGGGATGGAAGGAATGCCTGGCCAAATCGCAAGGACAGGCTGATCCAACTTGTTCGCGAACAGACTCCTGACGTGCTCGGCGTACAGGAAGCGCTGCATCACCAGTTGACCGATATGCTGGCAGGCCTGAACGACTATGCGATGGTTGGCGTTGGACGCGATGATGGCAAAGAAAAAGGAGAGTATTCAGCGATCCTGTACCGCAAGTCAGCATTCGAACTGCGTGACCAGAATACGTTCTGGCTTTCGGAAACCCCGGAAGTCCCCGGAAGCAAAAGCTGGGACGCCGCCATCACCCGTGTAGTTACCTGGGCGCGCCTTTATAGCAAGGCCCTGGGCACCGAGATCCTGGCAGTGAACACTCACTTCGATCACATCGGCAAGGAAGCGCGCCTGCGGAGCGCAGAACTGATCCGGAAAAAGATCGCAGAACTCGCCGGCGATCTGCCCGTAGTGGTTACCGGCGACTTCAACTTCACACGCAACGATCCCCCCTATCAGGCCATGATGAAACCCGGTGGCTATAAACTCACCGATTCAGCGCCGAGCAACCCGCCGGGCACGTTCTGCGGCTTTGAGGTCGGGTCACAGGAATGCGTACCCATCGATTACGTATTTCTAAGCCCCCACTGGCAACGCACAAACTACACGATTCTGGACAAGAACAACGGAAGGGATTATCCTTCCGACCACTTGCCCGTTGTCGTGAGCGTACGACTTGACCGACGGTAAGGCGGAAGCTTTCGCAAAATTTTCAGCAGATAGCCAGCATTCAGGCAGGCACTCCAACACTGCCATAGCACGCTTCAATCTCATTCAGCGTTTCACGGACGTCATGCGCGGCGACAAGAGACACAAGCTTTTGACGAAACGGCTTGAAATCGGGGAAGCCCCGGAAATAGTTCGCGTAGTGACGGCGCATTTCCAGCACACCGGTGCGTTCTCCTTTCCATCGTATTGAAAAGTCCAGGTGGCTTCGGACGACGGCGACCCGCTCGCCAATACCAGGAGGCTCCGGAAGCCGTCCTGTTTCGACGTAGGTCTTGATGGTAGTAAATATCCATGGATTCCCGATGGCCGCTCTTCCGATCATCACGCCATCGACACCGTAGCGGTTCTTCCATTCCACCGCGCGTACCGGAGAATCTATATCGCCATTGCCAAACACGGGGATGTGCATGCGCGGATTTTCCTTGATCCGTCCAATGAGTTCCCAATCAGCTTCACCCTTGTACATCTGAATTCGGGTGCGACCATGAACGGTTAGCGCGGCAATCCCAACATCCTGCAGGCGCTCTGCAACTTCAACCACGTTGCGCGTACGGTCGTCCCATCCCAACCGCGTCTTGACGGTAACAGGCAGATGGGTAGCGCGCACAACGGCTTCCGTCATTTTTACCATTCGGGGAATGTCCTGTAACAGCGCCGCCCCGGCACCTCTGCAAGCCACGTTTTTTACAGGACAGCCATAGTTGATGTCGATCAGGTCGGGATTTACTTTAGTCGCGATTTCGGCGGATTGCCGCATGTTTTCAATGTCGCTTCCGAAGAGTTGGATTCCGATGGGTCGCTCGTACTCGAATATGTCAAGTTTTTCACGGCTTCGTGCGGCGTCGCGTATGAGCCCTTCCGAGGAAACAAACTCAGTGTACATGAGATCGGCACCATTGGCCTTGCAGACGGCACGAAAGGGCGGATCGCTCACGTCTTCCATAGGAGCGAGCAGCAAGGGAAAGTTCCCAAGTTCAATGTGGCCGATTTTCACCATATTTGTTCGCAAAGTTAATCAATCCCAGAATGTTTGAAACCGACGGATCCGGAAGACATTCTTTTCTAAACCTGCTCCTGTTGCTTGTCGGTATTTGTATCGGGTTCGTAGTCGTAGGCCCGCTGATTGGTTTTCTTTGCGCAATGCCTTTTTACGAAGGCTCCTTGATCGAGCTGGCTAATGCGCTTCAGAATCCGCTGAGCCATCCGGACGTCCGGATACCCATCTACATCCTCCAGGCTTCGGCAACCATCGTAGGGCTCATCGTGACGCCTATGCTGCTTTTGCGTGTGTCCCGAAGGCGCTCGTCAAGCTTGTTCACAATCCAGGAGTTTCATTGGACACCCTTTCTCCTGATCCCGCTCATCGTACTGTCATTCATGGCGGTGAACTCCTGGTTTGTCGAGTGGAATGCAGGATGGCGTTTCCCATCGTTTTTGAGAGGCTTCGAAGAATGGGCACGCGCTAACGAACAACAACGCGCCGAGATCACGAACTTTATGACAACGTTCTCGTCGCCTGTTGACCTCGTCATCGCCCTTTTTGTCATCGCTATTATTCCCGCCATCGGTGAAGAGTTCGTATTTCGTGGACTGTTTCAAAATGAATTGAAGAACCTGACCGGCAACGTACACGCCGCCGTCTGGCTTGCGGCCTTCTTGTTCAGCGCCTTTCACATTCAGTTCTTTGGATTCGTGCCGAGGCTGTTTCTCGGCGTGCTCTTCGGGTACTTGTATGTCTGGTCGGGAAGTCTGTTGGTCCCCATCTTTGCCCACTTTGTGAACAACGCGCTGGCGGTGTTGAGTCTGTATTTTTATCAAACCGGAACGACTGACATCTCACTGGAGAGTCCTGAAGCAGCGCCCTGGCCGATTGTACTGGCTGGAGGGCTGGCGACGGCGTTCCTCCTGATGTATTTCAAAGGATTCTATGACCGGCAGCGAACGACAGCATCCGGATAGCAATACCTCGCAACCACGCAGGTACGCCAACCTGACCGAGCGAATCATCACTGGTGTGATCGGCGCGGCGCTTGTCGTCGCCGCCGTCGTCTTCAACGAGTGGACATTCTTTGCCATCTTCCTCGGAATATGCGTACTCTCCATTCTCGAGTTTTACCGACTTGCCGGACTTGACGGTTTGTTACCACTGAAGTGGTACGGGACCCTTTGCAGCATCACCATTTTCACTGTGACGTTCTTCATTGAGAGCGGCCGTCTGGATGCTACATTTTATTCGCTTTTGTTTCCCCTCGTGTCGATTGTGTACATGATCAAGTTGTACAAGAAATTCGAAAGGAAACCATTTACAAACATCGCGTATACGTTCCTGGGAATCTTTTATGTTTCCGTGCCGATCTCCCTCATGAGTGCCATAGCGTTCAACCGGGGTGTTTACCGATATGAAATTATACTGGGATGTTTGCTGATCCTGTGGGCCAGCGATACCGGTGCGTATTTCGCCGGTACATTCTTCGGAAAGAATAAGCTATTCGAACGCATATCTCCGAAAAAGTCGTGGGAAGGCTTTTTCGGTGGCGCACTGCTGGCCATTGCGATTTCGCTGGTGCTTGCGGCTTATTTTCCGGTACTTAACCGCATCCAGTGGGTTGTAATTAGTCTTATTATCATTGTAGGCGGTACGTTTGGCGATCTGACTGAGTCGCTGTTGAAGCGCAGCATCGAAATCAAGGATTCAGGAGCCTCCCTTCCCGGGCATGGGGGGTTTCTCGACCGGTTTGACGGGCTGCTACTTTCAGCCCCTTTTATTCTCGCATTTTTGGAACTATTCGGCGGAGACAACATCTAATCCCAGGAAACCCTGTGGGTGTAGTTCGGCAAAAAAATTTGTCGATGCTTCTGCCGCGATGAAACAAGGACCGTTGACGATGGCGATAGATTATTTTGAAAACACCCGGAAAGGGAAATTTCATTTGCCAGGAAAGGAATAAGGGGAAGGACATTGTCCAAATGGGGAAAACCAATGGTACAATAGAAATTAACTTATCTTTGCAACCGTTTTAATGCCACAAAAAGTGGCAATTCATGACAGTCAATCTTTACATATGGCCTATATCGAACCCGCGCCCCTGAAGGACCGGGAAAACCCGTTTGAGGCAATGATGTCCCGGTTTCATGTCGCCTCTCAGATCCTGGGACTCGAGGATGAGATTTACAACGTGCTCAAATCCCCTTCCCGGCAAGTAATCGTTTCCCTGCCAGTAACTATGGATGACGGAAGCATCCGGGTCTTTGAAGGATACCGGGTAATACATTCCAATATCCTGGGTCCATCCAAAGGTGGTGTGCGTTATGACCCCATGGTAAACCTGGATGAAGTCAAGGCACTGGCGGCCTGGATGACGTGGAAATGTGCGGTAGTGGATATTCCCTACGGCGGCGCAAAGGGTGGGATTACGTGCAACCCCCGGGAGATGTCGTCCGGAGAGATTGAACGGCTTACCCGCGCTTACACAACCGCAATGTTTCACGTTTTCGGACCGGATCAGGACATTCCGGCACCCGACATGGGCACCGGACCACGCGAAATGGCCTGGCTGATGGACGAATACTCGAAAATGCGTGGCATGACCGTAAATGCCGTGGTCACCGGTAAACCCATCGTTCTTGGCGGATCGCTGGGAAGAACCGAAGCGACGGGCCGCGGCGTTATGGTGTCCGCCATGGCTGCCATGGAAAAGCTGAAGATCAATCCGTACAAGGCGACGTGCGCCGTACAAGGATTCGGCAATGTCGGCAGCTGGGCAGCGCGGCTCCTTCACGAACGTGGCCTCACGGTGCAGGCCATCAGTGACCTTTCGGGAGGATACTTTTCTGAAAAAGGTATCGATCCTGAGAAGGCTGTGAAATACCGCGACACCAACAAAGGTTCTCTCGAAGGATTTCCGGAAGCCGAGCGGATTACCAATGAGGAACTCCTTGAGTTGCCCGTGGATGTGCTGGTACCCGCCGCAACGGAGGATGTGATTCACGGCTCCAATGCGCCGAACATTCGGGCAAAGCTTATTGTTGAAGGAGCTAACGGACCGACGTCGTCCAAGGCAGACAGCATTATCAGTGCAAAGGGCATCATGGTAGTACCCGACATCCTGGCAAACGCCGGCGGCGTTACTGTATCGTATTTCGAATGGATACAAAATCGCCTGGGATATAAGTGGACAGCCGACCGTGTCAACCGGAGGTCCGATCGCATCATGAAGGATGCCTTCAACAACGTTTTCAAAATCGCGAACGAGTACAAAGTACCCATGCGCATCGCAGCCTACATGGTCGCGATCGACAAAGTGGCGAAGACCTACAAGTATCGGGGCGGATTCTAAAGGGAGATTCATGACCATTCACAAGGAAGGGCGGGCGCTATTGTTTGGCTTGCTGTTGGCGTTGTTCGCCATCAACGCACTGCTGGCCTATTTTTTTCCGGAGAACACCCTGCTCCAGCAGGTAGCCATCGGCGCTAGTATCGTGCTATACATTGCCGTTTTGCAGTTCTTTCGGAATCCGACAGTAATCGTTGAGACGGACGAAAAGCGAATCCTGGCACCAGCCGATGGCCGGGTTGTCGCCATCGAGGAAACGGAAGAGCGGGAGTATCTGAACGAACGGCGAATGCTGATCTCAATATTCATGTCACCCATAAATGTGCACGTCAACCGCCTGCCGGTCGGGGGCGTGGTAAGTTTTTATCGATACCATCCGGGCCGTTACCTTGTAGCGTGGCATCCCAAATCCAGCACGGAAAACGAGCGCACTACCCTGGCAGTGCGAATGACCAACGGCATTGAGATCCTGGTACGTCAAATCGCCGGGGCCGTTGCACGAAGAATCCGGTGCTACGTGAAAGAAGGCCAACCGGTGAACCAGGGTCAGGAATTCGGTTTTATCAAGTTCGGATCACGTGTGGATGTTTTCGTGCCCACAGGTGCTCACATCCGCGTCGCTGTTGGTGACAAGACCGTTGCGGGTAAAACCATTCTGGCCGAATTGTAATTTCAGTAAATTGCCCGCCATGGTACAAGCCGACGCGTGCTATGCCGTGTTTCAGAGGTCGGTAGACGATTATCATCGCACCGACAATGTTGACACGGCAATTCGGAATCCTTTTCCTCCCGAGAGTATAGAGCATATGCTGTATGCCAAGAACTGGATTGACACCGTTCAATGGCACCTCGAAGACCTCATTCGCAATCCGGACATTGACCCCGCGGCCGGCATGGAATTAAAGCGCCGCATCGATTCGTCCAATCAAAAGCGCACAGACATGGTGGAACGCATCGACGATTACTTCGTTCGGGAATTCGCCCATGTGACGCCCGTCCCGGGTGCACGTATCAACTCCGAAACACCCGCCTGGCTGCTGGACCGGATGAGCATCCTGGTTCTCAAGATTTATCACATGGATGAACAGGTACACAGAACGGACGTCGACGAGCAACACCGCCAGCAGTGCGCAGCGAAACTCAACATACTCATGGAACAAAGGGAAGACATGCGGCAGGCATTTGATGAGCTCGTCGACGACATTGCGAAAGGCGTCCGGCGCTTCAAGGTTTACCGGCAGATGAAAATGTACAACGACGCCTCGTTGAATCCGGTCCTTTACGGGAAGGGCACCCCACGGTGATGACTCCGCGAAAGCTGCTGGTCATTCGCTTTTCAGCCATGGGCGATGTGGTCCTCCTCGTGCCGGTGTTGAAATCTCTGCTTGAGGCCCATTCCGATGTCACGATCACTGTTGTTACGCGACCGCGATTTGCGCCTTTCTTTGCGGGCATACCACGGCTGGACGTCGTTGGTGCCGACGTTGACGTCGTGTACCGGGGCCTGCGCGGTCTGCGTGCACTCGCTCGAAAACTCACCGCGCTCGGTCCGTATGAGGTCGCCTTCGACCTGCACGATCACCTTCGGACGATGATCCTGAGGACTATCCTGCGGCTTTCGGGATTGCGCGTTGTGGTGTTCAAAAAGGGCCGGCGTGAAAAAAAGGAACTCGTGCGGCCACATCGGAAAATAGTTCGTCCGTTGCGCCACACCGTGGATCGATACCGCGAAGCCTTCACCCGTTCCGGATTTCACTTTGAAATGCTGCCGGGACCGTTTCTCGTGCCCGACGAACATGATGTCGCTGACATGCGGCAATGGGTTATTGGTAGGGGACTGACACCCGGCTTGCAGAAATGGATTGGAATCGCACCGTTCGCCAATCACCGCACAAAAATCTGGCCGGGAGATTACTCAAGCCGCCTGATAGACATTCTGCAAAAAAGAACAGCGTGCCATTTTTTTCTCTTCGGCGGCGGCCGGGATGAAATCCAATTCTTCGAAGAGATCAGGGATGCATTTCCTACGCAGTGCACAATTGTTGCAGGGACGCTTGATCTGCGCCAGGAAATCGCACTCATGACATTACTCGACCTGATGGTGTGTGTGGATTCCTCGAACATGCACCTTGCTGCGCTGGCCGGCACACCCTTGCTTTCACTGTGGGGCGGCACTCATCCGTACACAGGTTTTGGACCTTATCTCTACGACTCCTCTGCTATCCTGCAGGTGGATCGTGAAGAGTTACCATGCCGGCCATGTTCGGTGTATGGAAAAGAAACGTGCCTGCGTGGTGACTTCGCCTGCCTTTATCGTCTTACACCGGAACTCGTCGCGCAACAAATTTTTAGAAAACTTGGACTTTAGTAACTGCCTAATTCCTATTATTGAAAAAACCTTTTTTGAACAGACCTTTCCTTCATGCTGAAAAAAATCGGACTCACCTTAATCGCCGTACTCATAATTATTCAATTTATTCGGCCGGACAGGAACACGGATGACGGGCCGCATCCCGCAGACATCAGCAACGTCTATGCGCTGCCTGACGGTGTCCATGACGTACTCAGGAGGAAGTGCTACGACTGCCACAGCAACAACACCACGTATCCGTGGTATGTCAACATTCAACCGGTGGGATGGTGGATGTCATGGCACGTCAGTGAAGGAAAAAGCGAACTGAATTTCTCTACCTTTGGCGAATATGCCAAGGATCGGGCCGACCACAAGTTGGAGGAAATCATCGAAGTCCTGGAAGAAGGTGCAATGCCTCTGAAGTCCTACCTCTGGATGCATTCGGATGCCGCAATTACCCGGGAAGAGTCGGAGGTCATCGCGGCCTGGATCAAGTCCTTGGGTGTTGTCCATCCCTGATGTTTTGATGCATTCGTTTGCAATCCCCTCGGCCGGTATCATGTGACAATACCGCCCGTTAACTTATTGTAAACTCGTTCAACGCCGCTGGTTGTGCCGCGAAATGCTGCTACCTTTGGAAGGAAGCCGCCTATCATTAATGCATTAACCTAAATACACTCATATGCGAAATAATCTACTGCAAAAGTTCCTTCTGTTCGCAGTCATGTTGTCTGCCGACGAACTTGCCCGCGCGCAGACAGGTGCGGTAAAGGGCGTCATCTGGGAACAGGAGACGAATGAAGGAGTTGCAGGAGCAAACATCCTTCTTAAAGGGACAGCTACAGGCACTATCTCTGCAGCAGATGGTACGTTTGAACTGGGAGGATTACCAGCCGGCAATCAGATAATTGCAATCTCATTCATTGGGTATGCATCCCGGGAAATTCCCGTTCGTGTACAAGCGGGAACGACGCAGGATCTCGGCAGGATTCTCCTGGAAACGCAGGCCATGGGGCTGCAGGAAATCAGCGTCATTGCTTCCGTTGCGATCGACCGAAAGACACCTGTTGCTGTTTCAACCATCAAAGGATCAGAAATCGAAGCGAAAGTCGGCAATCAGGAATTCCCCGAAATACTAAAGACCACGCCTTCCGTATATGTCACGAAGGAGGGTGGCGGCTTTGGCGACTCACGGATCAACGTCAGGGGATTCGACCAGCGCAACACCGCCGTGATGATCAACGGTATTCCCGTCAACGACATGGAGAACGGGTGGGTATACTGGTCCAACTGGGCGGGACTAACCGACGTGTCGAGTTCCATCCAGGTCCAGCGCGGGTTGGGGGCGTCCAAGCTCGCAGTCGCTTCAGTTGGCGGTTCCATCAACATCGTAACCAACGCGGCACAAATGAAACGGGGAGGCGTCGCGTCGCTGACATTCGGAAACGACGGCTACCAGAAGTACAGCCTGTCGTATTCCACCGGTCTATCTGAAAAAGGGTGGGCGTTTTCGGCTATGTTTTCACACACCCGCGGCGACGGCTATGTAGACGGCACTTTGTTCCGGGCTTACTCGTACTTTGCTTCCCTGGCACGCGAATTCAATAGCCGTCACTCCCTGCACTTCACGATAGTGGGCGCTCCGCAGTGGCACTTCCAGCGGGAATTCGGCG
The DNA here is from genome assembly GCA_036381475.1 of Cyclobacteriaceae bacterium. GTDB lineage: Bacteria > Bacteroidota > Bacteroidia > Cytophagales > Cyclobacteriaceae > ZC4RG29. The sequence continues at coordinate 8,800 of DASVCT010000064.1, read as the reverse complement.
CCTTCGACGGTGTAACTTACGCAACCCTACGGCAGACCGGCGTCCGCTACAACCCGCAATGGGGCTACTACGACGGCAGCGATTACAAGGACAACTTGTTCTCATGGCGGAAGAACTTTTATCACAAGCCCAAAGCCTTTCTGAACCACTACTGGACCATTTCCGATAAACTCGAGTTGTCCACGTCTCTCTATGCGTCTATCGGACGGGGTGGAGGCACCGGTGACCTGGGACGAATCAACGGGGCTTTCCGAACCGACCCGAAATTCGGCGGTCCGGATGGCGTACGGTGGAATGACATCGCCGCCTGGAACCAGGGCAACACCGTCCCTGACTTCGGTGCGGACCGCGTGCGATGGTCGGGGCCAGGCGTCACAACAGAGGATCCTTCCTACGCCGGTCCATTTGCCGGCGGAAACGTCGCCGAATCATCACGCAACGGTATGATCCTCAGGTCGTCCATGAACGAGCACAACTGGTATGGAATCCTTTCGAACCTTACGTACCGTGCCAGCGACCGCATTACCCTCACCGGCGGGATTGACGCCCGATACTACAAGGGCCTGCATTATCGGAGGGTGGAAGATTTGCTCGGGTTGGATGCGTATTTCGAAGACAACGATATTAACGAGCCGGAAAAATACGTCTCCGAAGAAGGAAGAGCCTCCGGCAACGAAATCGACTACTACAACGACGGCCTGGTCAACTGGATCGGCCTCTTCGGACAGGTAGAGTATTCGAAAGGTCCGCTTTCTGTCTTTGCTTCCTTCTCAGGATCCAACCAGGGATTCAAACGCGTCGACTACTTTATCTATGAAGATGAGGACCCCGAACAGGAATCCGACTGGGAGAACTTCCTCGGTGGCACGGTCAAAGCTGGCCTCAATTACAACATCGATGGTAACCATAACGTCTTTGTTAACGGTGGGATCTTTTCCCGGCAGCCGATCTTCGACAACGTATTCATCAACTTCAGGAATGACGTCAACCCGGACGCCAGCAACCAACGCGTGACAGCCATCGAAGTGGGATACGGCTACCGCAGCCAATACTTCAGCGCAAACGTCAACCTGTACAACACGCAGTGGGGCAACCGGCAGATTTCGCAAAGTCTGCGCCGGGAAATCGATATCAATGGAGTACCAACACAAACCGACGGCAATGTAAACTTTACAGACATTTCACAACTTCACCAGGGCATTGAAATCGACTTCGTTGCCAGCCCCGTCAATCAACTCCGCATTACCGGAATGATAACGCTTGCGAACTGGAGGTACAAGGAAGATTTCAACGCCGTTTGGACACCTGAAGATTTGGCGCTATCCGGGCACGCCGAACAGGTGACGCTTAGAATGAAAGACGTGAAAGTACCGGACGCTGCGCAAACAGTCTTCAGCTTAGGCGCCGACTATGAGATCATGGATGGACTGAGCGTGTACGGCACGTACTATTTTGCAGACAAGCTCTATGCGAACTTCGACCTGGCGGATGAAGTCGAATCCTACCTGGAAGAAAGCCATCAGGCGTGGCAACTTCCGTCGTACAATCTGGTCGACCTGGGAATGGCTTACAGCTTCAGACTGGCAAACCTGGATGTAACGGCCCGGCTGAATGTCAACAACGTTTTCGATGAAGCCTATATCGCAGAATCGGAATCCAACATCCTGTTCGATCCGTCCGATGGTGAAGATGCGCTGATACCGGGGTCGAAAAATGGCAGCGTGCGCAACCGGGTATATTACGGCTTCGGACGAACGTGGAACGCCGGTGTGAGGGTGCGATTCTAATACAAGAATTGAACTGAAGAAGCAAGGGATCGGCGTGGCCGATCCCTTTTTTCTTTCGGTGTTTTTTCGCTATTTTGATTGTCTATGCCGGTACGGGTGCGTCAGGTTTTCCTTCTTTTGATCGTGTTTTGGCATTTTTCGGCCTGCCGGAAGGCGGCCTTCGACACCAATCTCCTTCCCCCCTCGCCTGTATCGGTTGACCTCGATAGCATTCTCCGACGCGGCTATATCAGTGCACTTGTCGACAACAATTCCATAAGTTATTTCATCTACAAGGGAGAACCTATGGGATACGACTATGAGCTGCTCAAACTTTTCGCGGATCACCTCCACGTCGACCTAAAAATTAATGTCACGAAAGGGATCGGAACGGCTATCGACAAGCTAAACAAAGGTGAGGGCGACATTCTCGCCTACCCAATGACCGTCACCAAACAGCGCAAACAATTTGTTTCCTTTACACGGCCGCATTTCAATTCGTACCAGGTACTGGTTCAGCGAAAGCCGGAAGGCTGGAGACACCTCACGACAGACCAGATTGACGAAGCGGTGATCCGAAATGCCACGGACCTCATCGGCAAAGTGGTACACGTACCCAGGAACTCGACATTCATCCACCGCCTGGAAAATCTTTCCGAAGAAATCGGAGGGGACATTATCATTAAAGTCGATTCAGCCGATGCGGAAAGTGAGGACCTGATACGTCAGGTTGCACGCGGGACAATCGATCTTACGGTTGCCAATCATGCCTATGCTGCGGTTAACGCCGCATACTATCCCAACTTAGATGTGAGTACCATTCTCAGTCTCCCCCAGCAGATAGCGTGGGGCATGCGTATCAATTCGCCTCAACTCCTGGAGGCGTTCAATGCCTGGATGGATCAGATAAAAAAAGAGCCCACCTTCATGGTCATCTACAACAGGTATTACAAGAGTCCCAATACATCGCGCATAAGGCGAAACAGCACCTACTCCTCGCTGGGCGGAAACAAGCTTTCACCTTACGACGATCTCATCCGCGAACAAGCGGAAGTTCTCGGTTGGGACTGGCGGTTGTTGGCTGCACTAATCTACCAGGAATCGCGCTTTGGCGAAGTTGATGAGTCGTGGGCAGGTGCCCGGGGACTGATGCAGCTCATGCCAGCTACGGCCGAACGCTTCGGCGCGACCGATCCCAACGATCCGGTACAGAATCTTCGCGCCGGGGTACGATACCTCAAGTACCTCGACGACTACTGGGCCAAACGCGTTAATGATCCCACCCAGAAACAAAAATTCGTTCTCGCCTCTTATAACGCGGGGCTGGGCCATATCCTTGACGCGCGCAACCTCGCCGAACGCTTCGGAAAGGACACCCTTATGTGGGACTACAACGTCGAAGAGATGCTCACGCGAAAGTCCCAGCCCGAGTACTTCAACAACCCCGTTGTCAAGCTGGGCTACTGCAAGTGCACGGAAACCGTCGCCTACGTTCGCGAAGTGTTGAATCGGTACGATATGTATGCGGCGCATATCGACGGAGTGCCGGTGGCAGGGAGGTAGGGCAGAGTGAGTGTGAGTGTGAGTGTGAGAGGTGAAGGTGGCCGCTCATTCACTCATTCACTCATTCACTCATTCACTCATTCACTCATTGATTATATTTGCCCCTCACTAATCTTCCATATCATGGATCTTGATCTGTCGGGGAAGCGTGCTGTCGTGTGTGGCAGTACGCAAGGTATCGGAAAGGCCATAGCGATGGAGCTGGCACTGCAGGGTGCCGCGGTGACCCTGTTGGCGCGGAACGAAGAGCGGTTGAAGGCGGTACTGAAGGAATTACCAGGGGCAGCAGGACAGGATCATGACTATCGCGTTGCCGATTTTGCATTTCCCAAAAAAGTCAAGTCGGTAATAAACGACTACACCGCAGAGAACGCCGTGCACATATTGGTAAACAATACAGGTGGTCCACCGGGCGGCAGAGCTATTGACGCGGATCCCGACGCATTCGCGCAGGCTTATACCCAACACCTAATCTGCAACCAGGTACTCGCGCAGGCATGCGTCGAAGGAATGAAGCGGTCGGGCTACGGGCGCATCATCAATGTAATTTCCACATCGGTCAAGGTTCCGATTCGCGGACTCGGAGTCTCCAATACGGTTCGCGGCGCTGTCGCGAGTTGGGCGAAGACCCTCGCATCGGAACTCGGACCCTACGGCATCACCGTAAATAACCTCTTGCCCGGGGCGTTCGAGACCGGTCGCATGAGAGACCTGCTGAAAACACGTGCCAGTGAATCGGGCAGAACGGAGCAGGAAGTTCTGGATGCGATGATCCGCGAAATCCCTGTCGGGCGGATTGGCGACACGAGGGAAATCGCAGCAGCGGCAGCATTCCTGGCCTCACCCGCCGCAGCTTATATCAACGGTGTCAATCTTCCTGTGGATGGTGGAAGAACACCCACCTTGTAGATTTGCAACAGCTAACACGTTCATCAGCTTCTCTTGGAATTTTTCGACATCGACTCCATCTTCTTTGAAATCTGGGGCTACCCAATGAGCTACCTGGAGTTCTTCGGAACGGTGGCGGGGTTCATCTTCGTCGTATTGTCGGCGCGCGCCCACATCCTCAACTGGCCGGTAGGAATTGTCAATAACATCCTGTTCATCATTCTCTTTTACCAGGTGCAGCTGTATCCCGACATGTTCCTGTACGGCTTTTTCACCGTGACTAACATGATCGGTTGGTGGCGGTGGTCCCATCCGCGGCCAGGCGAGGAAGATCGAAAGAAGGAGTTGAAGGTGAGCCACATGCAGGCGTCCCAAATGGCAATATTAGCCGGCATTGCAGTGGCGGGAACATTCATCGTCGGTACTTTCGCCAGCAAGCTCCACGAAATACTTCCCGCCCTTTTTCCCCAACCAAGCGCGTTTCCCTATCTCGACTCTTTCATAACAGTCACGAGCGTTGCCGTGACGTACGCAGCGATCCAAAAGAAAATTGAGGTATGGATCATCTGGATGATCGTCGACCTTACGGCGACTTACATTTACTTCATCAAGGGCATCAAATTCGTAGGCGTGCAGTACTTTGTGTACACACTCATCGCCGCCTACGGCTGGTACAACTGGTCAAGGGAGTACAGGAGTTACGGTCCAACTGAAGTTAAGTAGCGCGTGCCGGTTCGGTCTTTCCTATCCGAACCTTTCCTACCCGGTACCCTTTCGTTGCGAAATACAGGATATAAAGGTAGCATGGCACCATCATGGCATAAGCACGCTGTGAATTCCAGCCGGGCTGATCCAGCAGCCAGCCATAGAGCAGCGGTAGCAGCGCGCCGCCGGCAATGGCCATGATCAGCAACGCAGATCCGATCTTGGTAAATCGTCCTAGTCCGCTAATAGCCAACGGGAAAATCGCAGGCCACATCAGCGAGTTTGCCAGGCCGAGCAATGCAATAAACGCGACAGACGCGTAGTGATCGGTCACGAGCGCGAGGATGGTAAATACAACACCCAACACGGCGCAGATACTGAGCGCCGCCTGTTGAGAAATGTATTTGGGGATCGTAAAAATTCCGACGATGTAGCCAATCAGCATGCAGGCGAGCGTCGCCTGGGTAAAATACCGCGCTATAGAAAGTTCGATACCGAGTGTCTTGCCATAGCTGATGATCGTGTCGCCAGCCATGACCTCGACGCCGACGTACAGAAACAACGCAAGCACGCCGAGGAACAAGTGTGGAAAATCGAAGATGCTCTTTTTGTTTTCGGCGCCCGCGACAGCGTCGCCGTCATCTCCCTCATCGTTGATGTCAGGGAGCGATGAAAATACAACTGCCAGGGCCAGCACCACGAGCACCCCGGCAATGATCAGGTATGGTACCACCACACGACTTGCGAGTTCATTCAGTGTATTGGCCCGGGCCGTGGCGTCCATGGCTGCGAGATTCGCCTCAAGCCCATCCGCATCCTTGAGTGCGATATAACCGAAGATCAGACCCGCGAGAATACCGGCGACCTTATTGCAGATTCCCATGATGCTAATACGGGTCGCCGCACTTTCAATGGGCCCGATAATGGATACATACGGATTTGACGCAGTTTGCAGGAGGGCGAGCCCCGTGCCAATGATGAACAAACCAATCAGGAACATGCCGTAGCTTCTTGCGTTGGCAGCAGGAACAAACACAAGTGCCCCCACCGCCATCACGAGCAGTCCCAATGCCATGCCTTTCTTGTAGCCCGTTGCGCGCAGCACCATGGATGACGGCAGCGCCATCACCGTATAAGCGATGTAGAAGGCGAAGGCCACCAGGTAGGACTGCAATTCGCTTTCAAGTTCACAAGCGATCTTCAGGTATGGAATGAGTGTGCCATTAACCCATGTAACAAACCCAAACACAAAAAATAAAGCCCCGATGATCGTCATCGAAAGGACATAGTGCTTCTTCTGGTCAGTCATGCAAAGTCAAGGTTTGGTTATTATTTGGGTCATGCACAGCGATAATTAAGCAAATCCCGGCTAAAGCTATAATTTTGGGCGTACAATAATTCAGGTCGGTATTTGCATACTGTTAAGAAAAAAACGAAAACCCTATGGACACACCAAAAAGCACGCAAAAAAAGTTAACACTGCTCGTACTCGCCGCCGGAATAGGCAGCCGGTACGGTGGAATAAAACAGATAGACGGCTTCGGACCCAACGGCGAAACGATCATGGACTACTCATTGTATGACGCCATCAGGGCCGGGTTTACAAAGGTCGTGTTCATAGTTCGGGAAGAAATACAGGAAGCGGTTAAGGAAATGTTCCTGCCGCGGCTCCAGGGCCGGGTCGAGGTCCAGTTCGTGATCCAGTCGCTCGACAAACTCATACCGGCAGAATACAGGAATTCCGATCGCCAAAAACCCTGGGGCACTGGACACGCGATGTTGTGCGCGCAGGATGTGATCGCTGAACCATTCGCCGTGATCAACGCCGACGATTTCTATGGCAGTGAGGCGTTTCGCGCCGTAGCAAAGCATTTTGCAACGGATAACGAAGGCGCTCATGCACTCATCGGCTACACACTCAAGGATGTATTGTCGGAACACGGCAGCGTGTCGCGAGGTTGTGGTGAAAGCGATTCCGCCGGCTATCTCAAATCCGTTGTGGAAAGGACGAAAATCGTGCAGGAGAACGGAAAGATCATAGCGCGCGAACCCGATGGCGACATCATCATGGATCCTGAGACACCAACGTCGATGAACTTTTGGGGATTTTATCCCACAATTTTTCCTATCGCTGGCGAAATGTTTGTCGATTTCCTGAGGGAAAAGCACAAGGAGCCCAAAGCGGAATTTTTTATTCCCCTCTTCGTAAACAGAATGGTGAAAGAAGGCCGTGGAAAGGTCCGGATCATCTCGGGCGGTGACACCTGGTTTGGCGTAACCTACCAGGAAGACAAGGACATGGTGTCATCGCGTATCCGGGGTCTGGTCAGCAAAGGCGAGTACCCCGCGCAATTGTGGAATTGACATTGACGTAAGAAAGTCAATATCCCGTATGGCGTCCGTTTCGTATCTTAGTTATATGGATGCAATAGCGCGATTTGCGAATGGCTTTGTCGGGTACAGGGCGTTCGCATCGGTTCTCATCGGCATTGCCGTGATGTTGATATCGTTTCGTCCGGTGGACGATGCTCCTCGTTCCCTTGTCGGGGGATGGCAATATGACGCCGGCGACCAGCGCATGACGCGCATTTTTACCGAGAAGTATTTCACGATCGCGATATACCGTAGAGCGGATGGCGACTTTATCAGCACGGCGGGCGGCTCATGGAGGATTGAAGGAACAAACCTCGTCCAGTTGTATGAATACAACACGAGCAATCCCGACCTTGTCGGTAAAGAGGAACGTTTTCCGCTGGAGGCGGGCGACGACAAGTTTTCGCTGAAATCCGGTGACGAAAAAGAAATGTGGAAACGCCTCGACGATGGCACGCCCGGGCAGCTGGCGGGAGCCTGGCTGATCACCGGTCGTTATCAGAATGGAGAGGTCCGCCGCCGTACACCGGGTGTCCGAAAAACGATGAAGATCCTATCGGGGACACGCTTCCAGTGGATCGCCTACAACACCGAAACCAAAGAATTTTTTGGAACCGGCGGCGGAACCTACACAACCGAGAATGGCAAGTATACCGAACACATCGAATTCTTCTCGCGCGATAAGTCGCGCGTGGGCGCCAGCCTCAAATTCGACTTTAGTCTGGAAAACGGAGAATGGCGGCATAAGGGACTCAGCAGCCGCGGCGAACCCCTCGATGAGATTTGGACACGGAGGGAAGTGCTGGGATTGTAAATCCCATAAAGCTGTGACCTTGCTGGAAAATCAGGCAACGAAGAAGCTCCACAGTGTAAACAGAATCGTGACCATCAGAATGGCAGCGGACGCCAGATAATAGATATTAAACGACCAATGGATTTTCTTCCATTGAACTACCAGCAATATCAACAAAACAAATTGGCCGAATACCAACGGAAAGGTGATCAGTTCTCTGAAAACGTCTAATAGGATCGAGTGAATTTTGAAAATGGCATAGTCCAGGTATAGAAATGTGAAATAGATGAGTATGAACAGGCTCACCCAGAAAAAAACGATATCATTTCTTGTCCTGACCACGGTCACAGGCTAAGCGGAGATTACCAGGCGCCTTTTACACTTCGGAAACCACGCAACCTATTCAAGCCATCCGTAAAAGACCCTTATGAAGGTAATACAATTTATTTTGTCTGCCGGTGGTCGGTGATCGGTAAGACGTAACTTAAGTGCATTCCGTGCTGCCCCTATATACCCTATACCCCTATACCCTTATTCCCTTATTCCCTTATTCCCTTATTTCCTTATTTCCTTATTCCCCTACACCCCTGCGCAACCCTTGCATCCCTAAAGGGACCCAGCGCGCGGGTACGCCCTATAATCGAGGCACCACTTCAACACTCCAAGACTCCAACACTTTCTCAGAAGCGTTCCAGTTCTGAGAAGAAGAAGT
>DASVCT010000063.1:0-5985 GCA_036381475.1 Cyclobacteriaceae bacterium | reverse complement strand
AAGGCCACAGTATATTACAATGGAGCATCTGTGTTCTCGCTCGACTATAATAGCTCCGCCGGAAAAATCGCAGGCCTCGGATTCATTTCAAACGGACTGTGTAAAGTCGATTTTGTAGAACTCTCAAGTAATGACGATGTGGTTTACTCCAGCGACTTCGAAGCTGATGAATAACATTCCGGCCCTACGGGACGGGATTGTAGCCACTTAACAATCGTGCTACAAACATTTGGTCCCGACGGGACCAGAAACCTCCGCATCATTCCAGATTAACATATTTGTGTGTACGGCGTCCTGTAGGGACGCCATGTTTGTAGAAAAACAGAACAACAATGGACGGCGTCCCGTAGGGACGCAATGTTAGTCCGTGGCACACACCGGGCATCTGCTCGCCGCTTTGAAAGGAGAATAGATCGTGAACCGGATGACATAGATTGCGCGGTACCTGGTTATGGAATACAATCGGTTTGTTTCAGAATCACATTCTCATTCGGGGAAATCAACGACCGATCGCTGAAAACAAACTTTCCATCCCGTTCCTCCACTTCGCCAAATGCTTCCACCAGCTCATCGCCGCGTCGGATAAACGCAACCTCGCGTATTGATGTGACGCCTTCCGATTGAAACGTATACTCAGCGAAGAGCGTATCATCCTTCATGGTGCCGACGAGGGTGCCGCGATTGGCATCCTTTTCTTTGAGATAGTAAGTCAGTTCACCTTCGACCGCGTCGCCCTGTTGGCTCAGGCGCAGCATGATACTGTCATCGGGCGTCGCATAGGAATAACAGGAAACCGTCGCCTCCGATCCTTCGTTGCGGCTTCCGCTGCAAGCGAGGCAAATGGCAAGGGCAAATACCGACAGTCCCGGGAGCGGTGCATGCTTTCTCAAACCAGAGATCACTCGTTTAGCTTTCATATCAATTCTTCCTGCGGTAAATGAATGTGGAATCAGCGCTTACCATCAGGTGAAGCTGATCGTTCTGGATGGTATAGGCAACCTGACCCGCAAACCATCGGAGATAGTCCTGTTCGAACTCCATACCCGGGCATGCCATCTTCGTGGCGATCATGGGTGAGAATGCGATGCGGTGGCCCTGCACTTCGATGGAACCCGCGATGTTGTTACACCCGGTGTGTCCTGAGACGTGTTTTTGCGACAAGTCAAAGGAAAGCTGCGGCAGTCCCTTCATGAAGTCTGCCGAATCCAGTTCTGTGTCGTTGATCCGCTCAAGCTCCCAGTTGCCTTCAAGCCTGGGATCAGAAAGGTATTGTCCACATCCTTCATACGTTAACGGTGTGCCGCCGGAAAGAGCAACTTCCACCCGGGTCGCAAATTCAGACACGAACCCCGACATTGAATCCGTGCACTTCTGACGGATCAACTCTACCGTTATGGATCCGTTTTCGTTCGACGCCGAGTATCGGGTAACGTCGGCATCTGCTGCCCGCGTAGCGGGAGGCGTGGGCACTACAAGTTCTGCGCCGTCCATGTTTTTGAAGTGGATGGATCCATCTAATGCGATATCTACACTCCAGAAAGGTTCGTTCCCTGTCGCGGCAAAATCGATACCGCGGTCAAAGCGTTCCTGAAATACGGCAGGATTGCGTTCAGGGACGGTGTCGGTTTCCGAGCTGATGGCAGCGTCTTTGGTTTCGCGTGCGGGCTGGCAGGCCACGAAAAAGATACCGGAAAGGACGATTGCGCGAAGGTATTTCATACGCCTTTTTTTTGGTTTTACCCGTCAAGATGGCGATAACGGCGCAATTTTCCCGATTCAGGACAATCATTTTAGGTTACCAGCACAGGGGCGGGGTGTATAAAAGGCATTTAGCGTTTGCGGGGATTTTTTTTCGGCCCATAGCTGTGCGGACCCGGGCCGGATAACCGAAAGAAAAACACGTCACAAAATTCCATACCGGTCATGGATGCAATCAGTCAGGATACCTTTGCAGTATGTGAACACTGCAACGCAATCAACGGACCCCTCAACAAGTACTGCTCACAATGCAGCTATCCTATTCGCGGATCCGAAGAAGAGAAGGCCAGCTTCCAGCTGACGGTGAGCAGTCGCAGGCGCTTTCTCGATGACGCCATGGGCAAGATCAAGAGCGCCAGGAAAGTGATTTACGGTCTTGCGGCTTTGTTCTTTATCTTTGGACTGTACATGGGATTTGGAGAGGATGATTTTGCAACGATGATGGTCAATCTCATTCTCTGCGTTATCTACCTGGTCCTCGCTGCGTGGTGTAATCAAAACCCTTTTGGTGCTATTCTTACCGCTTTTATCATATATCTGACCCTCATTGTGGTCAACATGCTGATTGATCCGGCTACATTGTTCCACGGCATCATCATCAAGCTTGTGATCATTGCCTGGCTGGTGAAAGGGATCCGTTCTGCACATGAGGCGAAGGGATACCTGAGGGAATTGGAAAACCTAAAAGCTGTACCGGTTGATGCAGAGTAGTGCCACCGGAATATCATACTGCGTCGGTTGCGGCGGTGTGATAGAGCCGGACGACCGCTTCTGCGGCTCGTGCGGCACATCCCTCCTTGCTGATACGCCAAAACCATCCAGCGACGCCTTCACACTGCTGACGCCGTCGCTGGTTTACTACTTTGTAACCCTGACGCTGCTGGCTGCATACAAGCTGACTGACATTTTTGATGGCGGGTTTGAAAGCTTTGTGGGCGTCACGATCGCCGATACGCTGATCGTCGTGGTGTTCTGGATCGTGGCGCGGAAGGATGTGGCGCCACTCTTCAGTTTCAAAGGGGTTCGAATTTCCATTGTATTGCTTACCATGGCGGGCGCCATCCTGGGGTGTCTCGCGGTTTCCGTTACGGCAAACTTTATAAACGTATCTCTGTTTGAATCGACCTTTTCGGATTCCTGGTTGTTTGAAGGCACACCGGCGCCGTTACTCTATGCGGTAATTTTCACCTGTGTACAGCCCGCAATTTTCGAAGAGGTTGCTTTCCGCGGTTTTCTATTCAATAACATTCAACAGGTAACTACGGCGGCGAGCACCGTGTACATCACGGCGTTTGTATTCGGCATTATTCATCTCGCCGTCATCAGCATGATCTGGCTCGTGCCTCTGGGTCTCGTCTTTGGGATGCTCCGTGCGCGGTACAATACAATATGGTACGGCATCATCGGGCATTTCACGTATAACCTCGGCTTCGTGCTCCTGGAACACGTACAGAATCTCGTTTAATAGTCAGCCGGTGATGTCGTTGATTTGCTGAATTATGGCGTCCATGCGTCGTGCTTCCGACTTTATCCGGTTCAGCCGTTCGGGTTCTTCAACGACTCCATTCTCCAGTTCAATGAGGTAGATGAGGCCTAATACACGGGCCAGCGGTGCTCGCACGTGATGCGCGTTGACAAATGCGTATTCTTTCAAGACGGCCGATTTGATGCGTACTTCCCGAATCCTTTCCGCTACCATACTCTCCAGGTTGTTTCGCAGGGAGTCAAGTTCCAATTGTTGTCTTCTGAGCTGCTCCGTCTGAGAATCCAGCGTTTCGGTAACACGGACGAGCTCATCGTTGGTACGACTCACTGATGACCGATAGCTGAGGAATCGGTTCTTAAGGTGCACGACGATCAGGATAAGCATAAGGGCGTTCACCAGGAAGTCGAATTCGATGGAAGACGTTGTGTAGTTCGGGTTGCGTGTGCCGATCCACGCGGGGACTTGATAATTGCTCAGTATCGCCAACACAGCGCCGTAGGCCAGCAGCAGGGCCACTTGTGTAATTCCATGAGAAATGAGCACGATGCCGACGATGAGAACAATCAAAGTATATGGTCGCGATCCATCCCAACCGCCGGTTTCATTCCAAAAAAGAAAGGTGCTGAGCAAAGGCATACAGAAAAAAATTATGAGCGTAGCTAAGAACGCTTTCGGGTAGAGGCGCAGGAAAATTACGAGCAGAATCAGATTGATAACGCCCGGCAGGATGACGATCAAAGGGGATGCGACAAGGATATGATGGGCAGTCTGGATAATACGGAAAGCGATGGCCACGTACATGGCGTACAGAAAAAGCTGCATCTCCAGCTTGTGCTTGACTTCGTCGACGTTATTTGAAATTTCCATTGCGCCTTAAGTCTTCCCGAAGATTATGTACAATCACGTGGAGTTCAGAGACCTCCTGTTTCAACTGCCGTTCCAGGAAACTGTCGTCAGCGAGGCCACCCGTTTCAGCGATGATATTCCGCAGCGGTTCTGTGAGCGATTCAGATGAAAGTCGCATATAGTCCTCAATGGCCTTGTTCTGCCGAACGATCTGTTGCGTGTGTTGGTGAATCTGATCCTGCAGGTTGGCGTTGGCTTCATGAAGTTGGCGTTTGCGCTTTTCAAGTTCCTGGTACTGGAGGGTGATCATGTCGACCTTTCGCCCAAGTTCCCTTCGGAGCTGAAGGATCCGGCGCGATTCCCCGATGAGGGAGTCTTTGAAGTAAAGAATGAGAATGAGTACGGCGAGCAGCGATGTGAAAAAGTTATCAAGAGGTGTCGAGGCGGAGCCCGGTGGCAAGGGATTGACCGGTCCTCCGATACGCACGTAGTAGTTGGCCACCAGGATGGCACCAAGGTACAGCACCATCAGCCAACGGAGTGTACGGTAGTCGTAAATCAGCACGAACAGCACGCCGAGTCCCATGAGGTTATATTCCGTCGTTCCGAGAATGCCGCCGAACTGAACATAGCTGAAGATGAGCAGTCCGAGCAGTATGGGACCTGCAGCAAGCGGTATGCGCGTGATCCGGTTCGTATAGATCAGGGCACCGAGGATGCAGAACGTGATCAGGATAAGTACATCGATGATCAATATGGGCGGTTGGATCGCTCCGATCAGGTCCTGGATTACCGCCTTCAGCGTACGGGCCGCAGCTATCGCCATGGTCACGCACCAAATCTGGACTTCGAAGTCTTTCCGGCGGAGGTTATCGAGGATGGGGGTCGTCATACGGATGGCTACCCCGTACAGGAGGGGACGCCATCCAATATACTGAAAAGCCGCCGGATCAGAAACGGTCTAGGTAACCCCGCTCGGCATGGTGAAGTCCTGCACCGTCGAAATGCATCACGTTCCGACCCGGCTGCCCTGGCCCACCGATTCCAATACGTCCAGGAGTTCGAACAGGCCGTCCAGGTCTTCGACGAGATCGCGGAGATACACCGCCTCGAGCGACCCCTGGTACATGAGGAAATCCAAAAGCATCCTGCGCAAGTTCTTCTGAAACCGGTCTGCGGGATGAAAATCCATAAACCGGAGTACTTCCTGCTCCACCGCAACCGGCAGCCGGGAAGCATCCTGTACGGCCGTACCGGTGCCGGCCTCTGTTTCGTGGTCTTTATTCTTTTTCATAAGAGGATATCTTTTAATGTGTTGTTTCATTTTTTTTGACGGGCGCCCGCACCTGTACCGGGAAGCTACTTTCCCTTGCCCGGTTTCCGCGAACGTACCCTGGAATAGGTCAGCCGCTTCTCGGCGGCGCGCATCGCCTTCAACGCCAGCTCCTCACCCTCCAGCTCATACACCACCTTATCGCTCAGGTAAGCCACCAACAGCTCGTGTTCGTCTGCGCCGAGTATCTTCGCCAACGTCACGACCTGCGCCCGCGTCGGTCTTTTTACTCCGCGCTCGATCCGGCTGAGTAACGAAGGATCGATATCCAGGCCGGCGGCCACCTCGCGAATAAGCAACCCCCGGGTTTCGCGTAGGCTGCGAATGGTTTCTGCAAGCGATTTCATGTGAGTTCATTATGTTACACACTCAATATTAAAGGGTTAGCGCGAGTTAAAAATGACCAATTATGACATGACCTGTTTGGTCAATTCAAAAGTGCATAATGTTGTCAAGAATAGCAACACTTTTTTTAAAAAAAAGACCTCGATTTTTCGTTGCTGGTTCAATCGTCATTCAAAAAAAATTACCGATCTGACTATGCGTTTTCGGCGGCTTGTGT
>DASVCT010000062.1:0-7204 GCA_036381475.1 Cyclobacteriaceae bacterium | reverse complement strand
GTACGTTATACTGCTGCCTGGTTATGCCGTACGATTTAAAGAAACCGGTAATGTTATTGATCAACACATTGTGAGTGTAGATCAGGTTCAGGAGGGCCTTGTGAAATTCGCTTCGAAACGTCGTTTGACGTATGTCCTGCTCCAACGACATGGCGAATAAGGGGTTACTGCACCTAATGTAACCATTTCAGCGCTTTCTTGCTCGTATGTCCACGCGTTATTTGCTGTTGATATAGTTCAGGAACTCCCTTTTGATGTTCTCGTCGCGAAATTTGCCGGAAAAATAGGCTGTCCCCGTCCGGCTGTTTGTATCACCGACGCCCCGGGACGCCACACACATGTGGTTCGCATCCAGCACCACACCGACGTCCTCGGTGTTGAGCACCCGCTGGAGTTCATGGCCGATCTGCATGGTGAGCCGTTCCTGCACCTGTGGGCGCTTGGCAAAGTACTGCACGAAACGGTTGATCTTAGACAGGCCTATCACCTTGCCGGATGAGAAGTAGCCGACGTGAGCCTTCCCATAAATGGGCACGAAATGGTGTTCACAGTGCGAATAAAAGGTGATGTCTTTTTCGACCAGCATCTGATCGTACGCATACTTGTTATCAAACAGTTTGATATGCGGCCGGTTGCGGGGATTGAGGCCGCTAAATACTTCCTTGACGTACATCTTGGCAACGCGATGCGGCGTACCTCCGAGGCTATCGTCGGTGAGGTCGAGTCCGAGTATCTCCATGATACTGGCAAAATGCTTCTCGATCCGTTGGATTTTTTCTTCGTCCGACAGGGTGAACGCATCGGGTCGCAAGGGGGTTTCCGTCGACGACATGACGTGATCATCGCCCGCGTCGTCAGGATCCTGCAGATTACGATGCCGGATATTCAACGAAATTTCTTTCGGTCTCATACAGTGTGATTTTCAGATCGAACTTACTTTCTATGTGTTCCCGCAGGATTCTCCAGATTACGATAGCAATGTTTTCGGCAGTAGGGTTAAGGTTCCTGAAGTACTCCGTGTCAAGGTTAAGATTTTTGTGATCCAGCTTCTGAATTACGTTGCGGCGGATAAGATCGCTGAGGCGTTTCATGTCATATACGTATCCTGTGGCAGGGTCGGGCTCGCCCATAAGGCTTACCACAAGTTCATAATTATGTCCATGAAAATTTGGGTTGCTGCACTTTCCGAAAACACGCTCATTTTCCTGGTCTGACCATTCGGGATTATACAGTCTGTGGGCGGCATTGAAATGCTCTTTACGGGAGACCTTCACTTTCATGTACTCATTTTAAACAGGAAACCGGTAAAAAGGTTCAATATCGCGTTTTTTGACGAATTCCCGGTATTGGAGTTGTCCCCGGCGCGCCCTGTTACCTATTGGATAGGAAACCGCGCAAAGGGTTACAGGAGCATGCGAGTTTCTTGCTAAGCTATCGGTCCGCCGGCTACTGATAATATGGCTTGCGCCTGGTATTGTACAGCTTTTTGTAAGGATCCTTGAACAGGAAGTTATCAGGAAGATAGTATTCGACTTTCAGCAACAGCAAATGGTAAACGTCATCGTCGGAGGGATCACCGCGGCGGGCGCCCACAGGGTAGGGCTCGAGTTCGGGGTTTCCTTCGACGCGCCGGTCAGACAGCGCAATTCGGATAGGATCGTTCCAACCGGACTTGTCCGGGTGCACGGTACTGACGTCGTCGAGATAATCCGTGAAGGTCTTACGCCAGACGCTTTCAATACCTATGTTAAAGAACGGCCCGGCTTTAAAGCGCATACCGATACCGTAGGGAATAACAAACTGGAATCGGCTGTAGGAAACGTCCTCTGTCCGAAGCGGCTGCAGGGCATATTTTTGTCCGTTGTACTCAGCCTTAGGGTTCATGTACATGGCTCCGATACCGGCGAGTCCGTAAAAGTTCACGCCAGGGCGTTGATAGAAGCGTCGACCCAGAGGGAACAGGTCTACGATTCCAACGGCATTCAACTCGAAGTTGCCGGAAGTAAATGATAAGTTACGGCGCTGGCGAGTCGGATCTGACGAGCTTGCATCATCGCCCTTGATATTGAAGTAAGTTAACTCAGATCGAACTGATATCCGGGGTGTGAAATAGAACTGCAATCCAGCACTTACACTCGGCTTTGCATCAATAAGATCACCGGGATCCTTGAGATCACCGAAATAGGATGCCGTTCCAATGCCACCGACAAAAATCAACGACCGTTCCTTCCTCACAGCATAGAAGGTCTGAGAGATGGCGACCAACGGGGTAAGCGCGAAAAAAAGTAAAATTCCCTTCCTCATAGGCGATCAAGGTCGGATTGACGAATAAATATATGCAAAAAATCGCGTTTTTTGTCAAAAAATTAAGCCAGTACCTCTTTTATTCGTTGAGCTGCATCCTTGAGCAGAATTGCAGGAAAGACCTTCAATCCCGATTCCTCGATGATCCGCGCCCCCTCTTCGGCGTTGGTGCCCTGAAGGCGGACAATTATCGGGACTTGTATGTTGCCGATTTTTTTATACGCCTCAACAACCCCATTGGCAACGCGGTCGCACCGAACAATCCCACCAAAGATGTTGATCAGAATAGCCTTAACGTTCGGGTCGCGGAGAATAATCCGAAAGCCAGCCTCGACCGTTTCGGCATTCGCGCTACCACCGACATCCAGGAAATTCGCCGGCTCGCCACCCGATAGCTTGATAACATCCATGGTAGCCATGGCCAGCCCCGCTCCGTTCACCATACAGCCTACGTTGCCGTCAAGCTTGATGTAGTTCAGTCCCGACTTGCTGGCCTCTACTTCCAGAGGATCCTCCTCCGTCACATCCCGCAATTCCGCCAGATCCTTGTGTCGAAACAGCGAATTGTCGTCCAGGTTAACCTTCGCGTCAACCGCCAGTATCCGTCCATCCGACGTCCTCAACATCGGATTAATCTCGAACAGCGAAGCGTCGAGACCGACATATGCCTTGTACAACGCGTTAATAAACTTTACACCTTCCTTGAAGGCGTTGCCTTCCAAACCCAGGGCGAAGGCAACCCTCCGGGCCTGATAGGGTTGAAGGCCAATGGCGGGATCGATCCATTCTTTAATGATCTTTTCGGGCGTAGTCTCAGCCACTTCCTCGATGTTCATTCCACCTTCTGTCGAGGCCATTAACACCGGTCGGCTTTGCGCACGATCCAGCAGGATGCTGATATAGTATTCCTTCGGCTCAAGCTCACCTGGATAGTACACATCTTCAGCCACGAGGACCTTGTTCACCCGCCGACCATCCGGACCGGTTTGATGCGTCACAAGCGTTCCACCCAATATCGCCTTGACCTTGTCGGGTACCTCCTGAATGCCCTTAGCTACTACCACACCTCTTGACCCTGTTTCGCGGATGGTTCCCTTGCCGCGACCTCCGGCATGTATCTGCGACTTGATGACGAACCATTGGGTGCCTGTTTCAGCCTGAAGTTCCTTTGCTGCGGCCACGGCCCCGTCGGGTGTATCGGCGACAACACCGCGTTGCACTGCGACGCCATACCGCTGAAGAAGCTCCTTGCCCTGGTACTCGTGAATGTTCATTAGTTTTTAATTTGAGGCGAAACTAGTTTATTTAAGACTTTATTTCAAATTGAGCCACCGCGGTAAGCCCGATGTTAAAGGCCACAGATATCCACAAATCTTACGGACAACTGAACGTGCTGAAAGGTATCAGCATCCACATACAGCAGGGGGAGATCGTCGCCATTGTGGGATCATCGGGTGCCGGAAAAAGCACGCTGCTGCACATTCTCGGAACGCTCGATACGCCCGACAGCGGCAAAGTATTTATCCTCGGACAGGATGTGTTCCTACAGGGAACGAAAGCGCTGGCGGCTTTCAGGAACCAATCGATCGGCTTTGTATTCCAGTTCCATAACCTCCTTCCCGAATTCTCGGCCATCGAAAACGTCATGATCCCTGGCCTGATCGGCGGACGACGAGACGGCGAGGTGCGCGCGCGCGCTGAAGAACTCCTGGGCTTGTTGGGAATCGCAGAACGCCGTGATCATAAGCCCTCCGAAATGTCCGGAGGCGAGCAGCAACGCACGGCAGTGGCCCGGGCCCTCATCAACTCCCCAAAATTGATCTTTGCGGATGAGCCCAGCGGTAACCTGGACTCTAGGAACGCTTATGAACTACACCGGTTGTTTTTCACGCTCCGTGAAAAGATGGGACAAACGTTTGTAATTGCAACCCACAACGAGGAGTTGGCCCAGATGGCCGACCGACGGCTGGAGATAAAAGACGGAATGATCCAATAAAAAAAGGGACGTCCCCGTCTCCGGAAAACGCCCCTATTGGCAAACCCCATCCTTCCATTCTTCACCAAAACCTTCTCCAGAGTGGGCTGCCAAAATTCCAACTTCACTGCACCAACTCCTGGATCTAAAATTTCTTTCCCTCCTGTTCAACCCCGCGATGCAAAAATACGCGCGCGCCTCTTACACTTGCAAGACATGCCGTCCCGATTGGTTACAACGTAAGAACGTTTCGATAATTACCTGCGCCCCTGACCAGTCTCACAAACTCCATTAAATACCACAATGCACGAAGTGCAGATAAGAATTTCGGCATCAGCAGCTTGAGTTTCCTTTTATCAAGTAAAAGTTTGTGGTACACGTTACCTTTTGAGCAAAAACCGCCCTAATGACGGGGTGTAAGTATTTCGGAATTCGCTTCACTTACTTCCATAAATCCGCCGGGCGAAATGCCCGTGAGCTTAACCCTCCGGATCTCATTGATAGCGAGTGGGTCGAAACGTGCCGTCACCTTAAGGTAATTTTCAGTAAAGCCCGTCATGATGTTACCCTCATCCCGGGTTTCAAACAATGCGTCCGCTTCCCGGCCCACGTTATCTTCATAGAATTTCCTCCGCTTTTTGTCTGAAAGGATGTGCAGCATCTCCGAACGCCTGGCACGCTCGGCGCGCGGTACAACGGGAGTCATCTCCGCCGCCGGCGTGTTCGCGCGTTCCGAATAGGGGAAGACGTGGAGATAGGACACGTCCAGGTCATTGATAAAATGGTACGTGTCGAGGAAATCGGCTTCTGACTCCCCGGGAAACCCGACAATTACATCGACACCGATGCAGCAGTGGGGGATTTGCGCCTTAATGCGCCGAACCCGGTCGGCGTACAATTCCCTTTGATACCGGCGCCGCATGCGTCGCAGGATCTTGTTGCTTCCCGACTGGAGTGGAACATGGAAGTGGGGGACAAAGCGGTCTGACCCGGCCACAAAGTCCAACACCTCGTCAGTGAGGAGGTTGGGTTCGATCGACGAAATCCGGAACCGCGCCACATTGTCGACCTCGTCGAGTGCCTGGATGAGATCGATGAACCGGTCTTCACGCCGGCCCTCCCGGATGCCAAAATCCCCCGTATTTACGCCGGTGAGCACGATTTCCCGCACCCCTGAATCGCCAATGGATCGCGCCGCAGACACCAGGTTTGTTATCGTCTCGCTGCGGGATTTCCCTCGTGCCAGAGGTATGGTACAAAAGGAACAGGAGTAATCACAACCATCCTGAACCTTTAGGAACGTCCTGGTCCGATCGTGGAGCGACCACGATGCATTGAAAATGCTTGCCCGTTCCACCGGAGAGGTGAGTATCTGGGGCGTCGCCGGCCGCTTAAAGCCATCCAGCAACTCTACCAGGCGGAACTTTTCCGCCGCGCCAAGTACGGCATCCACGCCGGGGATCCCGGCAATCTCGGCCGGCTTCAGCTGGGCATAACAACCGATGATGGCAATAAATGCATCAGGAGATATTTTGCGTGCCTCGCGTACCACCTTCCGGCATTTCCGGTCGGCATTCTCTGTGACGGAGCACGTGTTGATGATGAAAATGTCAGGCGTGGCCGTAAAATCAACTTTCCGATAGCCTTTCTCCTCGAATTTCCGCGAGATCGTCGAGGTTTCCGAGAAATTCAACTTGCACCCCAATGTGTAAAACGCCACCGTCTTCATTGCCTGCTATTGTCAGCCCGCAAAGTTAAGAAAAGTTGCAGAGGCAGTCGCAGTTGCAGGGATTTCATCCGTGGCCTTTGCATCTGCATCTGCTACTGCATCTATTCTCCCAAAAGGGCTTCCTCAATGCGGTCGATTTTGTCCTGCAACTCCTGCCGCTTCGACTCGTATAGTTCCGCAGAACCCAGCGGTGCGTTCACACTGATATAGAACTTTATCTTGGGCTCCGTTCCCGAGGGGCGCACCGAGATTTTGCTGCCGTCCTCAAGGTAGAATTGCAGCACATCCGACTTTGGCAGTCCCAGCTTACTCTCTTTGCCGTTCTCCAGGTTTACTTCGACACTGGTCTTGTAGTCGAGCGCGCGAACCACGCGAAGCCCGGCAATACGTTCCGGCGCCCGCGAACGAAAATTTTCCATCATGGTGCGAATGGCTTGTTCGCCTTCACGGCCCGTACGCGTAAGGGTGATGAGTCGCTCCTGGTAAAAACCGAACTCCACATACATCGATATCAGGGAGTGGTATATGGACTTGCCCTCATCGACGGCGCTCGCAGCAATTGCCGCAAAGAAGGCGCATGCCGACACCGCATCCTTGTCGCGGACAAAATCGCCGACCATATAACCGTAGCTTTCCTCGCCGGCGGCAATGAACTGTTCTTTGCCTTCCAACTTGCCCATCAGTTCGGCGATATACTTGAATCCTGTCAGCGTGTTGTAGCAGTTAATGCCGTAACGCGCTGCCATGGTGTCGACGAGCTCCGTGGTGACAATCGTTTTTGCTATGTATCCCGACGCTTTGCCCGCATGCTTCAACAGGAATTGCATCAACAGACTGAAGGCCTGATTCCCGTCCAGCAGGATAAACTCCCCGGCGTCATTTCTAACGCCGATGCCGACGCGATCCGTATCCGGATCTGTGGCCATTACCATCGTGGCATTGACTTCCTTTCCCCTGGCGATAGCCATCTCCATGGCAGACTTTTCCTCCGGATTCGGCGACTTGACAGTGGGGAAGTTGCCATCGGGTTGCTTTTGCTCTTCGACGACATGCACATTCGTGAAACCTACGCGTCGGAGGCACTCCGGTACCATGGTAATCCCTGCACCGTGAAGGCTGGAATATACCAGGGGGATGTTGTGTTGCCTCTTGATCGCCTCGCGATTGGGAATCAGCTTCAAAACCTCGGCATAATA